>JACPYR010000001.1 GCA_016195965.1 Nitrosomonadales bacterium
GGACTTCACCACCATCACACAGCAGGAGATTAACCACGCGATGAAACGATTGAACAACAGACCGAGAAAACGGCTTGGATTTCTGACACCCGCTCAGGTATTCTTCAAGTCAGGTGTTGCACTTCAAAATTGAATCCGCGCCTCACATAGGAGTCCGAATCATGAATTTCACGGTTGAACAAATTGCCGAAGAGGCACTTTCTCTTCCAAGCGAAGCACGGGCGCTGCTTGCCGACCGCCTGGTTGAGAGTCTTGATCCCTTGGAGGATGGCTATATTCGGCAGCTTTGGGCTGCCGAGGCGCGTGCACGTCGAGATGACGTCAGGAGTGGTGCGATTAAAACCATTCCTGGACCGGAGGCCTTAGAGCGCGTGCGAAAGTCGGTAGAGAGATGAGATTTGAGTTTCACCCTGATGCGCTTGACGAGTATGAGGATGCTGCTCGCTATTACACGGGATGTCAGGTTGGTTTGGAACTTCGTTTTATCGCGGCGGTTGAGCATGTCATCCAGCAGATTATTGAAGCGCCTGAACGCTGGCCTGTGCTTGAGGACGACATCCGCAGATGCTTGGCTCGCGTTTTTCCTTATGCGGTTCTCTACTCGCATGAAACTGATTATGTGCTGATTATCGCTGTAATGCATAGTCACCGCTAGCCAGGATATTGGCACAATAGAATCGCACCCTCGGCTATTTAGCGTTGTTCTTTAGTTCGGTTGCCGTGATTCTTTCCAGCATCCATAATTGAGTCTCGTTTCCAACCGGGGCCAGTCTTGAGCAATCAATCTCCCTTTCCTTCAGTGGATCGCGTCCTCAATCTGAGTGCGATGCAGCCGCTGATTGCGCGCTTCGGGCGGACGCATACGGTCGCGACATTGCGCGCGGTGCTGGACGAGGCGCGCGCGGGTTGGCGCAACGGCGCGGCTGGGCTGGGCGAGGATGAGGCGGTCGCGCGTTGCGCGCAGCGGCTGGAGGAAGGCGAGCAGCCTTCGTTGCGGCCTGTGTTCAATCTGACCGGCACGGTGCTGCACACCAATCTGGGGCGCGCGTTGTTTCCGGCTGAAGCCGCGCAGGCGGTAATGGATGTGCTGACGCAGCCTTGTAATCTGGAATTCGATCTCGACAATGGCAAGCGCGGCGACCGCGATACTCACGTGGAAGAACTGCTGTGCGAGTTGACCGGGGCCGAGGCCGCAACCGTGGTCAACAACAATGCGGCGGCGGTGTTGCTCGCGCTCAACGCGCTGGCCGCGCGCAAGGAGGTAATCGTGTCGCGCGGCGAGCTGGTCGAGATCGGCGGCGCGTTCCGGGTGCCCGACATCATGGCGCGCGCAGGTTGCCGTCTTGTTGAAGTGGGCACGACCAACCGCACCCATCTGCGCGACTTCGAGACGGCGATCTCGACTAAGACCGGACTGCTGCTCAAGGTGCATGCCAGCAACTATGCGATAGTCGGTTTCACTGCAGCCGTGGCGGAAAACGAGCTGGCAGAGCTCTCGCATAGTCATGGCCTGCCGTTGATGATCGATCTGGGCAGCGGCACATTGGTCGATCTTGCACGCTGGGGTTTGCCCGCCGAGCCCACGCCGCAGCAGGCGCTGGCGGCGGGCGCGGATATTGTCACGTTCAGCGGCGACAAACTCCTGGGCGGGCCGCAGGCGGGCATCATTGTCGGGCGGCGCGAACTGATCGCGAAGATCAAGAAGAATCCGCTCAAGCGCGCGTTGCGCCTGGACAAGATGACGATCGCCGCACTCGAAGCCATCCTGCGGCTGTATCGCGATCCGGATCGACTGGCCGAGCGCTTGCCAACATTGCGATTGTTGACGCGCCCCGCAGACGCAATCAAGGAGGTTGCCGCAAGATTGTCACTGCCGTTGCAAAATAAATTATCAGGGCATTACAGCGTAGAGCTGTGCGCCTGCTCCAGCCAGATCGGCAGCGGCTCGTTGCCGGTCGAGCGCCTGGATAGTGGCGGCATCGCGATCCGCCCGACCAGACAAGGGCGCGGTGAAGGAACGGCGCTGGAGAAACTCTCTGCCGCATTCCGTGCACTGCCGGTGCCGGTGATAGGCCGCATCGAGGAAGGTGCGCTGATATTCGACCTGCGCTGCCTGGAAGACGAGGCCGGATTCATCCATCAACTTGTATCGCTGAACGTCGCGCCGTGATCGTCGGCACCGCAGGACACATCGACCACGGCAAGACCACTCTGGTGAAGGCGCTCACCGGCGTCGATACCGACCGCCTCAAGGAGGAGCAGGAGCGCGGCATCACGCTCGATCTCGGCTACGCTTATACGCCGTTGCGCAACGGAGAGGTGCTGGGATTCATCGACGTGCCGGGGCACGAGAAGCTGGTGCACAACATGCTGGCCGGTGCGACCGGCATCGATTTCGTGCTGCTGGTGGTCGCCGCCGACGATGGCCCTATGCCGCAGACCCGCGAACATCTTGCGATTCTAAATTTGCTCGGACTGTCGCGAGGCGCAGTGGCTCTGACCAAGGTCGATCGTGTGCCGGAAGAACGAGTGGCGCAAGTGCATTCCGAAATCACCTCGCTGTTGATGGGAACCCCGCTCGAAGGCAGCCCGATCTTTCCGCTCTCAGCGGTGAACGGCGCAGGGGTGGATGCGCTGCGTGGCTATCTCGACGAAGCTGCGCTGGCGATGCCGCCGCACGCCGCGACGGGTAATTTCCGGCTCGCGGTGGATCGCTGTTTCACCTTGAGCGGCACCGGTACGGTGGTCACCGGCACGGTGTTTTCCGGCACGGTGCAGGTGGGCGATCAACTGTTGCTATCCCCTGCCAATATCCAAGTGCGGGTGCGCGGCATACACGCGCAGAATCGCCAGTCCGAAACCGGCATGACGGGTCAGCGCTGTGCGCTCAATCTGGCGGGGACGGATTTTAGTAAAGATTATGTGCGGCGCGGCGACTGGATACTGGCCGAGCACGCGCACGGACCAACGCAGCGGCTGGATGTACGCTTGCATCTGCTGGCGGGCGCGGACAAACCGTTGCGTCACTGGTCGCCGCTGCATTTCCATCTCGGCGCAGTCGATGTCATGGCGCGTGTGGTGTTGCTGGAACATGATGTGCTCGAACCGGGAGCAAGCGGCTTGGCGCAGGTCGTGCTCGACCGGCCTATCGGCGCGCTGCACGGCGACCGCTTCATCATCCGCGATCAGTCCGCCAGCCGTACCCTGGGCGGGGGCAGAGTGCTCGATCCCTTTCCGCCTGAGCGCAAACGCCGCACAGCAGAAAGATTGGCCTTGCTTGCCGCACTCGAACAGCCTGCGGCACGCGCGGTTTTGCAGGGAATGTTGGAAGCCACACCCAACGGAATCGATCTGCATCGTTTTACGTTGTGCTGCAATCTCACGCCGGATGAGTTTGCTGCGCTGCGCCGCGAAGTGATGCTGGCCGAAGTTGAGAGTACCGCTTTTCCGATACAGGCATGGGAAGCTTTGCAACAGGCAGTGCTCGCGCAACTGGCGGAGGTGCACAGGCTGTCACCTGAAATACTGGGGCCGGATGTGGGCAGATTGCGCCGCCTGGCTGCACCGCGATTATCGCGCGCTGTCTTTGCCAACCTGCTCGGACGATTGCGGGATGAGGGGCGCATCGCGCAGAAGGGCCCTTGGTGGCACTTGCCTGAACACCGCATCACGCTTTCTTCCAGAGACCAGCTCATCTGGGATAAGGTGAAACCGCTGTTGCAGGATCAGCCGTTCCAGCCGCCCAGGGTGCGAGATCTGGCCAACACATTTAAGGTGGAAGAAGATCGCATGCGTAGCTTGATGCAGCAACTGGCGGCGATGGGCGAGATATACCGCGTGGCGCACGACCATTATTTCATCGCGCCAGCGGTCGAGCAGCTGGCCGAGATAGTCCGCGGAATCGCAGCGGAGCACGGCAGTGTAACGGCGGCTTCGTTTCGCGACCGCATCGGCACCGGGCGCAAGCTGGCCATCCAGATACTGGAGTTCTTCGATGCCAGCGCCGTGACGCGGCGTGCGGGAGATGCGCATTACCTGCGCTGAAGAGTTTCGGGTAGTATTTTGTGCGCTGCCGCTTGATTGATTTAAGGAAGCGCCGATTAAGTCCTCCGTTCGTGGTGAGCTTGTCGAACCATGAATGGAGGTCGATTTATATTCAACGTGTCAAACTGAAGCTGTCTGGCTGGAGCCTCGCTCGTTGCGTGATGACATTGCGACGAGCGGTCAAAGGCAGCCTCGTGGCTGATGCGAAATCCTCGGGTAAAAGCAAACGGCAGCAGAGCTTGTATACCCAAACACCCGGAAAAACGTCACGACCTGTCGTTCGGCATGTTTAAAATGCATTCACTTCGTAATAATGGCCGGATCGGAAATGATGTGCATTACAATGCTTGCAGATAATTTGATAAATCAAAAACAAAAAATAAGGGACTCACACCAATGAGTGCAGGGGTACATGACACGCTGGTTTATCGTTTGTCGATGATGCTGGTGAAGTTCAATCAGGGTGAGAAACTCGATCCTCAAGATTTGGCCGATGAGTTTGGGGTAAATGTCCGTACCATTCAGCGCGACCTGAACGAGCGGTTCGCCTATTTGCCGTTGCAGAGAACCGGCACCAGATACCACCTCGATCCGGCTTTCCTGGGAAAACTGAACACGCGTGACATTGAGCGCTTTGCCAGTCTGGCCGGTGTACGCGGGCTGTTCCCTTCTCTGTCAGATGAATTCATGCGCGACATCTTCGATTCACGCATTCAATCGGCGCTGCTGGTGAAGGGGCACGATTACGAGAGCTTGGCAGGTAAGGAGCAGATGTTCCGGCAACTGGAGCAGGCCATCATTGCTCGTCGCCATGTTGCGTTGGATTACAACAAGACTGACGGCATCAAGCATTATGAACCAATCACTCCCTTCAAGCTGATGAACCACAAGGGTATCTGGTATCTTGCGGCACGCGATAGCGACAAGCTGAAAACTTATTCCTTTGCAAAAATAGAATCGCTGCGCTTGCTCGATACCCAATTCGAGCCCGATCCCTCTATCGACAAGACGCTAGCCGAAGAGGACGGAATCTGGATGGGAGAAGAGAAGAAGGAAATCGTGCTGAAGGTTGCCCGCGAAGTGGCGGGATATTTCAAACGCCGCAAGCTGATCGCGAACCAGGTGATTGAAAAGGAACTGGAGGATGGCGGCCTTATCCTGTCCGCCAAAGTGGGACACATCAATCAGGTGCTGCCGATTGTTCGCTACTGGATACCGCACATACGCATCATTAGCCCGGAGGGGTTGCAGGATGAGCTGGAGTCCGAAATTCTTGGATATATCCAGTTATAGATTAGGAGGCGTAGATGGAAGACACGAAGAATACAGTAATCAGGTTTCTGGTTGCTTTTGCAAGTCTGATATTGCTTTATCTGCTTGTGGTGTTTGTAGCTGGTGTTGTTCAACTGGCCGAAGCTGCAGATCGAATTTATCATGGGCTTGGCCAACCAGTCTTTCTGGGGCTAATGTCACTCTTTGTCGCTTTTGTTGCATCTCCTTTATACATCTATTTCAGATTTCCGCGAGCGCTCGTTCCTCCGACGGAAGCATCTGGCCCTGAGTTTGACAAATATATGTATCAACTGAGGGCGCAACTAAAGAAAAATCCTAGGCTGGCTGGCGTTCCCCTAGCGAGTGATGAAGACGTTAAATCTGCTCTAAATAAGCTTTCTAAGGAGGCTGAGGCTGTAATCATAAGTGCAGCGAAAAACGTTTTTATTGGGACGTCCATCTCGCAAAATGGTCGGCTCGATGGACTGATCACTCTTGCAACCCAAGGAAAAATGGTTTGGAAAGTAGCTTGTATATATAGCCAGCGGCCATCTCCGAAACAAATGCTATACCTGTATTCAAATGTCGCAACAAATGCATTTTTGGCAGAGTCAATTGACGATATCGACTTATCTGAAGTAACTGGTCCGATACTGAGCTCTGTTGGTATAGGCGTGTTGGCTTCAGTTCCTGGCGCATCTGTAATCATGAACAGTATTGCAAGCGGAGCTTCTAACGCATTTCTCACATTAAGAGTTGGTTGTATAGCCAATCAATATTGTGAATCCATTACAAAACCAAATCGTTCTGTCGTAAGACGAATAGCAACGCTAACGGCAGCCTCACTGGTTACAAATATCGTGAAAGAAAATTCTGTTCAGCTTCTCGCTTCGGTGTGGAATGTAGTTGCTAAAACTTCAGGAAATGCGGTTGATGCTGTAAAGAGTACCGCCGGAAGGGTTGCGGATTCCGTTTCTGAAAGTGTTAACACCGCCGGAGCGTCAATTAGGACAGCTGTTGATTGCACCAAAGATGCGGCAGGGAAAGTGACTTGTGTGGTTTCGCAAAGGGTTGAGTCTGCTGGGAGCTCTATCAGCACATTACTTGATAGCGCAAAAATAATGGTTGGTGTCGCTTCTAAAGATAAGTGAGCCAATACGGAAATGGTAGTTTGACGAGCACTTGATGTTACCAAGTGCTACTTAGAGATTGAATTAGTACTGATGATGTTGCATCGACAGGTTGATCCTGCCACCCCCTGTCTCAGGACGATTTTCTTGGTTTCGAAAATAAAAAATTATCATCAGAATCTAATGTTTTATTCGCGATACTGTTGTTACTACGGAGGTGAAAGTGACACACACTACATTCATAAAAATTGTTGGCTGGTCTCAACTTCTGTTGAGCGCATTGTTGGCGGCTTCAATCATCTGGGTCTATTCAACTTATCAATCATCATTCGGTTACTTGGCTCAGTCGATTTATTCAACGGTTCTCACGACATCTGATGTAATTATCCAAATTTCTGACAGCATTAAAAGTCGTGAAAAATTGGCAGATGAGGTTGGTAGCACACTGAACTCACTGCGGGATACAGTCTCAGCATTACAGAAGCTGGCAAAATCCCATGGAGAAATCTTGCCTCAGTATGCAAAAAATCTTAATGATGCATCATCTGTATCCTCAGATCTTTCCTTGAAGATTGGGGAAATGAGCGATGCACTTATGTTTAAAGTGCCAACCAGTGTTTATTGGGATCACATGAAGCCTGTCTTGGTCTGGACTGCGCCACTTGGTAGTCAAGCACAAGCTTTTAAGTCTCATGCTCAGCAAATAAAAGGGATGAGCGACAGCCTGAAGGCCACATCAGGATATCTTAGTAACGATGCGGCGCAGGTGAATAGTGCATTTATGGCGAGTTGTGATCACGTGATTCGGCTATTGGATGAAACCGCGAGTTCTGTAGTGCGCTTAAAGGATCAAGATATACCGGGCGCAGTAGCAAAACTTGAGGCTGCATCCAGTAATTTTAGGGAGATTAGCGGGAAGGTCAATGATGCAGGTAATTTTGCACTAGGTTTGCTATGTCTCGGCTTGATTATGGCTACCTTATGTGCGTTCCAGAGTGTTGGAATGATTTTAATGGCGAGGCAGCAATCACAGTTACTCGCTGGGTAGGGGTGTTCATTGCGGATAAGCTGTCGATCACAATTTAATAGATATCTCCAAGCGGCTGGCAGCCAAGATACTGTTTTTAATTATATAAGAAACTGACTTTGTTCTTATACCAGTCAGACTGGTACTGCTCTGGCTCACTAGCCATATTCCTGCTCTGATCTTTTAATTTGCAACTGCTCTGGTTGCTATTCCCTGAATATTCCGGCTTGTCGAAATAATTCATAAAACGACACGCCCTGTCGTTGCCCCCTTCTATGATGCATTCACTTGGTAATTTCTGCCAAGCAACATAGGAGGGTAATCAAATGATTTGGATCGCGATGCTGGCAACCTCGTTTGTGTTCATCAAACTCGGGATGCTCTTGGTATTGGTCAAAGTGCTCACACTCGGGGTGATGGGAGCCGCCCTCGTCATTGCCGGGCTGGTGGGGGCGATTATCTGGCGCAAGGTTTTATCCAAAAATCGAGCAGGCAATGCTCCTTAACCTGAACGGCTCTCTCAACATGCGCGCAAGAGATGGGCAGGTCGAAGCCCATCCTCCTCATCCTCGTCTCCGAAACGGAATGAAAAAATCGGCAACATTTTTGTTACCTGCCCTTGCGTCTTTTCATGCTGCGTTAGCTGATGAGAGTGTGGCGATCAGAGAAGGAAGTGTTTTTATCACCGTGAGGACTGACGGGCAACGCGACTGGCGAGCAAACCATTATCGTGTTGAAAATGGGCAGATCGTGACAATTCGAGCGGATGGCCAGCGTGATTGGAACGCCAATGTGTATCGCATCGAGGGTGGTCAACTCGCCCCTGTCAGCCCGCAAGGGAAACGCGATTGGAACGCACCGGCAATATCGCTGAAAAAATAATGATGGATAATTTTATGGGACATATGATGAAAGAAAAATATTACGGAATTGCACTGGCCTGGTTGGTGACTACATTGTTATTAACTGCATGTGGCGGAGGGGGTGCAAGCACCGGTGCCACAACGCCAGCCAATGCGGCGCCCGTTGCAAACGCTGGCATCATTCAGAATGTTGTGACGGCGACTTTGGTAACGCTTAATGGCAGCGCCAGCTCCGACGCCAACGGTGATCCGCTGACCTACAGTTGGACACTGTCCTCTAAACCGGCTGGCAGCGCGGCAACCTTGACGGGCTCAACTTCGGTAGCGCCGACCTTCACGGCGGATGTGGCGGGATCGTATGTTGTCTCACTGGTGGTGAATGATGGCAAGGTGAACAGCGCGGCTGCCACTGTAACAATCACGGCGACCATCGCCAATGCCGCACCGGTTGCCAATGCTGGCACAGCACAGAATGTCGTAACCAATACACTGGTCACCTTGAACGGCAGCGCCAGCTCAGATGCCAACGGTGATCCGCTAACCTATAGTTGGACGCTGACCTCCAGACCGATCGGCAGCTTGGCAGTCTTGATTGGCGCGACATCGGTAGCGCCGACCTTCACGGCGGATGTGGCGGGATCGTATGTTGCCTCGCTGGTGGTAAATGACGGTAAGGTGAACAGTGTTGCTGCAACGGTAACCATTACGGCGACCATTGCCAATGCCGCACCGGTTGCCAATGCGGGTACTGCACAGAATGTCTTAATCAATACACTGGTCACTTTGAACGGCAGCGCCAGTTCAGATGCCAACGGCGACCCGCTGACCTACAGCTGGACACTGACCTCCAAACCGGTCGGAAGCTTAGCCGCTTTGACCGGTGCAACCTCGATAGCACCAACCTTCACGGCGGATGTGGCGGGAACCTACGTTGCCTCGCTGGTGGTGAATGACGGCAAGGTGAACAGCACGCCAGCCGCAGTCACGATTACGGTTATCAATCCAGGGATTTATCTCAGTGAGAATACGGGGATGTTCAACCCCAACTACACACCAGTGTCGTTCCCATATGCCTCTTCGGCAATGGTAACCGCGTCATTGTCGGGCATACCCGCGCCGACTACCTACAAGGTTGCCGAGTTCAGCATGACGGCAGTGGGTGGCAACTATACCGTGCAGAATCTGGCTGCTGTTGATGCCAATGGCTTCGTTGTTCCGTATTTCACCGGGTTGTCTAACGGTCAGACCATCGCAAATGGATCAGCCGTCATGTTCTCACTTGTTTCTCCGTTAACGGGGGGACGAACTGCAAATATCACATACCGTTTTTCCATACTGGAAACGGGTGGAACATTTAATTACACCGTGCAATTGAGAACGAATTAATCGTCTCTGAAAAAATAATTTCACGCGGCTCTCCGTTTCGCTGAAATCAAAGGCTCACCGCTGCGAGGTCGGGAGCCTTTATTTTCGATAGCCTGTTTCTGGAAAGATGCATTGCATCACAAACATGATCAGAATCAAAAACCAAAGGCTCGCGTGATTAATGTCCCTAACGAACGTTGAATAAAAATTGATGAGTATATTGACAGGAAAGAGGGTAGTGTGCCCCGCGATTTTATTGGCGGTTTTCCTGGTTGCAGCCTGCAATCAGAATGATAATATCTCACCAACGACACAAGAGCAGTTAATTGAGGCCATCGATAAAGCCACGGTCAATCCAATCAAGCTCCAGGGCGAGTTGTCGGATATGTTCGCATTCGGCAGCAAGTATACCGATTTACAGCGCGAAAACATGCTCGGGAATATTGTGGGCAACGTCATTCAATGGGAGCTTCCTGTTTATGAGGTCACCCTCAGCGGGGATGTTTACAAAGTACAAACCAAAGGAAGTATGCGAGTAGGTGATGTGGGAACAGATTTAATCCCTGCAACCATATACATTACGCCACGTAGCGACAGTGATCGCAGGTTGATGGAAACACTGAAGACCGATGACATGATTTCTTTCAAAGGTGTGGTTTCAACGATCATTTTAAGATCGTATATTGTGGTCGAGCCAGCTATACTCATTAATAATGATAACCACTGAGTAATATTTTAAGGAACCTAATAAATGCAAAATGCACTTCGGATTACCTTGGGTTTATTTTTGGCAGCTGTAGTTCTTTGCTCATGGTTCCATCCTCTGGATTCGTCAGCCGATCAACAAGTAGATGCCGGGATGAAGAGAGCGGTGATTAGCTTTGCTGCTGCAAGAACATTGAATGCTGCTATTTCTTTATTGCAAAGTACAGAGTTTTCATTTCAATTGGGCGCGGGGGTGTCTATTGCTCCTGGTCAATGGCTCGACCCTGTCAACGATTTGGTAGAGCAGTTCTCTACGCTAATGTTGGCGGCTAGCGTCGCTTTCGGTGTTGAGAAAATATTAATTAGCATCGGCTCTGGTTGGTTGATATCACTTGCGCTCACATCCGCTGCCCTCGGTTGGGCATGGTATTACTTCAGAAGAAAACAACCACCAGCTTACCTCTCCAAAATGCTTGTAATTATATTAATGGTTCGCTTTGCGATACCCGTAATAACAATTGGATCTGACATGCTTTTCAATAATTTCTTGGCCTCCGATTATGAGTCGAGCCAAAAAATAATTGGCGCAACAAGAGATCAACTGTCTGAGATATTTCCGTCAGTTCATTCAGCATCGGCAGCTCCATCCACACCTTCTGATTCAGCAAATAAGGGGAGGCTATTCATACTCCCACCTTGGCTTGGCGGAGGAGCTAAGCCGACGACGCCTGAGGTGGATACTGGTTCGAAGGAAGAATCCATTCTCAACCCTACTGCATGGAAAGAAAAAATTAAGGCTGCAAGGATAGCCACCGAAAATGTAGCTGAGCATGTAATTAAATTGATGGTGGTCTTTTTGCTTCAAACCTTAGTTCTTCCCCTGCTCCTTCTCTGGGGTATATACGGCATTGCTAGAAGTGTATTTAAGTTCCCTCAGATGAGGTCTGAAGTTAACCAGTAATGGATAAATTGGATTTCACTAAACCTGCGTATCTTTTTCTGCCTCCTTAGGATAGATTGATTCGGAGAGCGGGCCACCTTCAATGTGTCGTTACTGTTCGCGAACGTCTGCACACTTTATGGTTTTAGGTTTTCACACTGTGCGCTGCCTCGATCAGCCGAAAGTGAGCGGAGGTTTAGGCGAGTACTGATGAAACAATTAGCCATTCGACTACGCTGGCTAATGACACCGCCAAGTCGCTGGTTATGTTCGAGTCCCGCAGCTGGGTGCGGGGTGGGCGCCCAGTCAGATCACTTTATTTCTTGCTCCACGTCGATATTCGATTGGCATAACGTGGTGCCGTCCTCACCCCCAGCCCCTCTCCCGCGAGCGGGCGAGGGGAGCAAGAGCCGGGGGTTATTTGGATTGAACCGTTTTCTTGGCGACAACGGTTTTGTTCGCTGCGTGTTTCGCGACCGCATCGGCACCGGGCGCAAACTGGCCATCCAGATACTGGAGTTCTTCGATGCCAGCGCCGTGACGCGGCGTGCGGGAGATGCGCATTACCTGCGCTGAAGAGTTTCGGGTAGTATTGGTGTGCTGTCATGCAAATTTCTTGGCAAATTTTTTGACCGAAAGTTTGGAAGAGATTCGTTCCCCGGTGGGGCGGCCAGACTTCAAATCTGGCAAGGGCCGTCAGACGATTCTTGGTGGGTTCGACTCCCACTCTCTTCCGCCATCTATTCAGTCCGGGCGAGGTGAATTTTTGCCCGGACTTCATCCTGAGTTTAACGGTTGTTTGCGCGGGGCCGCCGATCAGACAAGCGGCTGAAGGTATAATGCGCGCTTCGGGTTGCGGCTGAGTTCCGCGTAATTTTGGGAGTGGTCTTGTTTAAGCTCATCGGTGTCATTGCGGGTTATTATTTTTTCGGATTCTTCGGGGCGCTGTTGGGCCTGTTCGTGGGTTCGTTTTTCGATCGCATCAGGGTGTATGGTTCGGGCGGGGTGAACCCGTTGCAGAATGCGCTGCGCCAAGCGGTATTTCTCGAGACGGTGTTCATCTCGATGGGCAAGCTGGCCAAGGCCGATGGTCATGTCTCGCAGGACGAGATCGATCATGTCGAACAGTTCATGCAGAAACTGAACATGACTGCCCAGCATCGCCAGCAGGCGATCAAATTGTTCAAGCAGGGCGCCGATCCGGCGTTCGACATCGCGCCGACTTACCGGCGCTTCATGTCGGTTTGCGGACACACCAAGAATCTGAAGCAGGTGCTGCTGGTTTATCTGATCGTGATGGCGCTTGCGGACGGGCATTTCCATCCTGCTGAAGAAGCATTGCTGACCGAGATTGCCGGTTATCTTGGCTATAGCCCGTCCGAATTCAAGCATGTGATGGACATGGTGCTGAATCAATCGCACTTTGGCGGCGGGCAGGTCAACCCGGCCGCAGCGCTGGACGATGCCTACAAGGCGCTGGGTGTGAGCAAGGACAGCAGCGACGCGGAGATCAAGCGCGCCTACCGCAAGCTGATGAGCCAATACCACCCGGATAAGCTGATGGGGCAGGGCATGCCGGAAGACATGATCGCGATGGCCACCGAGCAGGCCAAGGAGATACAGGTGGCTTATGATTTGATCAAGAAGAGCAGGAATATTTGATGTCTACCTCACTGCCCGTTCTTTCGCTGCTTGAAACCCGTGTCCTTGGCGTGCTTGCCGAGAAGCAGCGCACGGTTCCGGATTCCTATCCTCTGACGCTGAATTCGCTGGTCTCCGGCTGCAACCAGAAGAGCAGCCGCGATCCTGTGCTGGAGGCTGCCGAGTCCGAAGTGCAGGCGGCGCTGGATAGTTTGCGGACGCTGTCGCTGATCGTGGAGACCAGCGGGGGCAGGGCTTCGCGTTATGGGCACAATGTCGAAAAGGTGCTGCATATTCCTACGCAATCCACCGCCTTGCTGGCGATGCTGATGTTGCGCGGCCCGCAGACGGCGGGAGAGCTGCGCATCAATTGCGAGCGGCTGCATAAGTTCGCGGATATTTCCTCGGTGGAGAGTTTTCTGGTCGAGCTGGCCGAGCGGGCGGCAGGGGGACTGGTGGTGGAGTTGCCGCGCCAGCCCGGTGCGCGCGAAAACCGCTGGATGCATTTGCTCTGCGGTGCCCCGGTCACCGAGGAGCATGCGCCCGCCGGAACAGCCACCGCTGTGGCCGATGTGACCGTTGGGGAAATCGCCGCACTCAAGGCCAATGTCGCGAAGCTGGAGGCGGAGGTGGCCGAACTGCGCGCGATGATGGACAGGCTGTATGCCGAGCTGGGTGTGAAAGCGGCACCGTGATGTGGCGCAAGCCGTGAGCCAGTCTAAATAAAAAAGGGGATGCCGCTGGCATCCCCTTTCGATTGTTGTGTTGCCGATTACTCGATCTTGGCTTTGCTGCGCAGATCGGCAATGTATTCCTGTACAGCCTGCTGCTGGATGCGCTGCTGAATCTGCGGCTTGAGTTCATCAAACGATGGCACTTTCAGTTCGCGCACGTCATCCAGTTTTACCACATGCCAGCCATATTGTGTTTTGACTGGCTCCTTGGTGTATTCGCCTTTTTTCAAGTTAAGCAATGCATTGGCAAAAGGCGGAACGAAATTGCTTGGTACCGCCCAGCCCAATGATCCGCCGTTCACTGCGGAACCCGCGTCTTTGGATTTTTCCTTGGCGAGCTTGTCAAACTTGGCCTTCTTGCCGAGTTGCGCGATGATGGCTTTGGCTTCACTTTCGGTCTCCACCAGGATATGGCTCGCGCTATATTCGCTCTTGCCGAGATTGACTTTCAGTTTGTCGTATTCCAGCTTGAGTTGCTCTTCGCTGGGCTGGTGATTCTTAGCGTAGTCCTGAACGAATGAACCGACCAGTACCGATTGCACGGCCAGTTCGGTTTGCTGGATGACCTCCGGGTCTTTGTCCAGTCCCTTCTTCTTGGCTTCCTGCACCAGCACTTCCAGGTTGATCATGTCATCGCGGACGGCCTTGCGCAGTTCCGCGCTGTCAGGTTGGCCTTGTGCGGTGGCGATCTTGACGCGCAGATCGATGCGCGCTTGCGGAATGGATACTCCATTTACCACGGCGGCGGATTTTTCCTCGGCAAAAGCCGGGTTGGCCACCAGTGCGCTCAGTATTGCCAGCGTTGCAAATTTTCCAGTTTTCAGCATGCTTGGGTTCCCTTCAATAAATTATAAATTGACAGTTAGATTTCATCGGGCGTCTTCGCCTGTATGGTGAGGGCGTGTATTTCGCGCTTCATCAACTCTCCAAGCGCGGAATATATCATACGATGGCGTGCAATCGTATTACAGCCGACAAACTGCGCCGAGGCAATGTGCAGCACATAATGTCCGCCGCCGTCCCGCGCGCCGGCATGTCCGGCATGTTTGTGGCTTTCGTCTATGATTTCCAGGCTCGTCGGGCTCAGCGCGGCTAGCCGCGTGCGTATATCCGTTATGCGGGCATTCATTGCGGAAAGGTCTTTCTGAACGGCTGCACGCTGACCCCGGCGTACACGCCAGCAGCGACATAAGGATCGGCGTTGGCCCAGTCCCGCGCGTCCTGCAAGGAAGCAAATTCGGCGACGATCAGGCTGCCTGTGTATCCTGCCGCACCGGGGTCAACGGCATCTACGGCGGGGAATGGGCCGGCCAGCAGCAATCGTCCCTGGTTCTGCAGTTCCTGCAGGCGCGCTACATGCGCGGGCCGTGCCGCCAGGCGCTTCTCCAGGCTATTGGGCGTATCCTGCCCCACTATTGCGTACCACATCTATACAGCCTCCATCAGTTGTGTTCCTTCTTTTCATCGATATATTTCGACAGCCATACACCCTGAGCCAGGATGAACACCAGCATCAGTCCGGTGAAGCCGAACAGTTTGAAATTTACCCAGCTGTCGGTGGAGTAATTGTAGGCGACATACAGGTTGATGAAGCCCAGCACTAAAAAAAACAGGCTCCAGCTCATGTTGAGGCGATTCCAGGCGTGGACCGGCAGGGCGATTTTTTCGTGCAACAACGCGCGCATCAGGTTTTTGTGGAACAGCAAATTCGAGAACAGCAGGATCACGGAAAACAGCCAATACAATGCGGTGGGTTTTAACTTGATGAAGCTTTCATCATGCAGCAGCAGCGTTGCGCCGCCAAACACGCTGACGATCGCGAAGGTCACCCACAGCATCATATCGACCTTGCCGTGCCGGTATTTGGTCCAGATGATCTGGATGACGGTCGCACCTATCGCCACTGCGGTGGCGACATAAATGCCTTGGAATTTGAAGGCGACGAAGAACAGCAGGACGGGAAATAAATCGAATAACAGTTTCATGGTAATAACAGTTTGGTGGTGAGGGCAGGGGTTAATTTTTGTCCAGCGTCAGTGCGGCGGAATTGATGCAATAACGCAATCCGGTAGGTCGCGGGCCGTCGGGGAAAACATGCCCGAGGTGCGCGCCGCATTGTTTGCAGCATATTTCCTCGCGTGACATGCCGTGGCTGGTGTCGATTCGCGACATGATACTTTGGGGTTGGCTGGGTTGCCAGAAGCTCGGCCAGCCGCTGCCGGAATCGAATTTTGAAGATGAATCAAACAGGGCGCTGCCGCAGCACACGCAGCGATAAATTCCGGCGTCATGGCAATCCCAATATGCGCCGGTAAACGGCGGCTCGGTGCCGCACTGGCGGCACACCCGGTATTGCTCGGGTGTGAGTTCGTTGCGCCACTCTGCATCGGATTTTTCAACGGGTTTATTCATCATTTCCTACAGTACTTCACCGGCATGATCCGCCAGGCGAGAACGCTCGCCGCGCAGCAGTGTGACGTGGCCGCCGTGTTCCCAGCCCTTGAAGCGATCAACCACATAGGTCAGACCCGAGCTGCCTTCGGTCAGATAGGGGGTGTCGATCTGCGCGATGTTGCCCATGCACACCACCTTGGTGCCGGGGCCGGCGCGCGTGACCAGCGTCTTCATCTGTTTGGGCGTCAGGTTTTGTGCCTCGTCGATGATCACGTATTTGTTCAGAAATGTGCGACCGCGCATGAAGTTGAGCGACTTGACCTTGATACGCGAACGTATCAAATCGCGCGTCGCGGCACGTCCCCAGTCGCCGCCTTCTTCGTCGGACTTGTTCAGCACATCGAGGTTGTCTTCCAGCGCGCCCATCCACGGGTTCATTTTTTCTTCCTCGGTGCCCGGCAGGAAGCCGATGTCCTCGCCGACCGGAACCGTCACGCGGGTGATGATGATTTCGGAATACAGCTTGGATTCCAGCGTCTGCAGCAATCCGGCGGCGAGCGTCAGCAGGGTTTTGCCGGTGCCGGCCTGGCCCAGCAGCGTGACGAAATCGATCTCCGGATCCATCAGCAGGTTGAGCACGAAATTCTGCTCGCGGTTGCGCGCGGTGATGCCCCACACGTTGTTCTTGCTGTGGGTGTAATCGGTCAGGGTGCGCAGCAGCGCGGTCTGATCATTTTGTTCCAGCACGATGGCATAAAACGGTGTCCCATCGCTTTCATGATAAACGAATTGATTGACGAAAAATGCGGCGCACAGCGGGCCGTGTATCTGGTAGTAAGTGTGGCCTTCTTTCTGCCAGGATTTCATGTCCTTGCTGTGCCGCTCCCAGAAGTCTTCGGGTAGAGGCAGCACGCCGGTATAGAGCAGGTCGCTGTCTTCCAGCACTTTGTCGTTGAAATAATCCTGCGCTTCCAGGCCCAAGGCGCGCGCCTTGATGCGCATGTTGATGTCCTTGCTGACCAGGATCACCGCGCGTTGCGGCTGCTGTTTTTGCAGCCCGATGACGACGCCGAGTATCGCGTTGTCCGCCTTGCCCAGTTCCAGGTTCTGCGGCAGCTCGTATTTGACGAAACTGGTTTGCAGGAACAAACGTCCCGAACAATTCTTGTGCGCGGCGGATTCGAGCGCAATACCGGCCTCGATATTGTGCGGCGCATCGCTGACAATCTGGTCCAGGAAACGGCTGGCCTGCCGCGCGTTCCTGGCGACTTCGGTCATGCCTTTTTTCTTGTTGTCCAGCTCCTCCAGCACGAACATCGGCAGGCAAATATCGTGCTCCTCAAAACGGAACAGGCTGGTCGGGTCGTGCAATAGCACGTTGGTGTCCAGCACGAACAGCTTGGTATCGCTTGCCAAAGTTTTACGTGGGGGCATGACGTTCCTTTAGTTGAGGGTTGTAACGAAATCCAGCACTTCCTGCGCGTGCCCATCGGCCTTGAGCCCGCGCCATTCCTGACGCAGTTTGCCATCCTTGTCGAACACAAAGGTGCTGCGCTCGATGCCGCGCACCTGTTTGCCATACATCATTTTTTGTTTGATCACCCCGAACAGATTGCACGCGGTTTCTTCGGCATCCGAAAGCAGATCGAAAGGCAGCGTGAACTTGGCCTTGAAATTTTCATGCGATTTGATGCTGTCGCGCGAAATTCCCACGATCTCGCAATTCGCCTTCTTGAATTTGGCATACAGGTCGCGGAACTGTTGCGCCTCGGCGGTACAGCCCGGCGTGTTGTCTTTGGGATAAAAATAAATGACCAGATGTTTGCCGCGCGCGCCGGATAAAGTAAAGGTACGGTTGCCCGTGGCGGGCAGGGAAAAGTCTGCAATAGTGTTTTCTGACATGTATGAACCTGCTTAAGATAGCTCCATTCTTGTCAAAATTCGCACTAAAGGCAAGCATCATCGCATTCTCGTCAAAACGGCGGGGTTGTGCTACGGTTACGCTCCATTTATCAAAGAGGCCCGCTTTGACCAAGCCGCCCGATTTACCCGAGTTTATCGCAATGACGGACGAAGACTACATGCGCCATGCGCTGGAACTGGCAGGGTTGGCGCAGGAAGCGGGCGAGGTGCCGGTCGGCGCGATCGTCGTGAAGGATGGCGAGATCGTCGGGCGCGGTTTTAATGCGCCGATATCGCGCCATGATCCTTCCGCCCATGCCGAAATGCTGGCGTTGCGCGATGCCGCGCAAAATATCGGCAATTACAGGCTGGTCGGCTGCGAGCTGTTCGTCACGCTGGAGCCATGCCTGATGTGTGCCGGCGCTATCATGCACGCGCGTATCGCAAGATTGGTGTATGGGGCGAGCGATCCCAAGACCGGCGCGTGCGGCAGCGTGCTGGATGCGTTTTCCGAGCGGCGCTTGAACCACCATACCGAAGTGGTGGTTGGCGTGCTGGCGAAAGAGTGTGGTTTAATGCTCAGCAATTTTTTTGCGCTGCGCCGCGCGCAGCAGAAAGCGTCGTGAGAATTAAAGTTCATATTGCCAGCCAGAAACTCGAATTATTCGATGATGCCGGTAAATTGCTGCGCCGCTATGCGGTCTCCACCGCTGCGAACGGTGCGGGTGAAATGATGGACAGCTATTGCACGCCACGCGGCAAACATATCATCCGCGCCAGGATAGGTGCGGGGCAACCGGAAAATTCCGTGTTTGTGCGGCGCCGTCCGACCGGCGAGATATACACGCCGCAATTGGCCGCGCAGTTTCCGGGCCGGGACTGGATATTGACACGCATCCTGTGGCTGTCCGGCTGCGAAGCGGGCTTTAATCGGCTGGGTAACAGCGATACCATGCGCCGCTATATTTACATCCACGGCACGCCGGATACGGTGCAGATGGGCAAGCCCGGCTCGCATGGCTGTATCCGGATGCGCAATGCCGATCTGGTCGAATTGTTCGATTTGGTTTCAGCCGGCACCGCAGTCGAAATCATCGCATGATTTTTCACAGGAGGATGAGATGAGCAATCCTTTTACCGTCAGTCTGGTCAGTTGGCACGATGGCGAACCGTTACTCAGATCAATACGCGAGGTGGTGTTTATCCGCGAGCAAGGCGTACCCACAGAACTGGAATGGGACGGTCTGGATGAAAGTTGCCGGCATGCGCTGGCCCTGAGCCATCAGGGCGATGCCATCGGCTGCGGGCGGATGCTCCCCAACGGTCACATCGGGCGCATCGCGGTGCTGCGGCAGTGGCGCAAGCAAAAAGTCGGCACTGCGATCATGGAAGCTTTGCTCGATTATGCTCGCGCGCATGATTACCCGCAGGTGGACGTGGACGCGCAGACCTACGCGGTGCCGTTCTATCGCAATTTTGATTTCGTCGAACAAGGCAAGGAATTCATGGATGCCGGCCTGCCTCACATCAAGATGTTTCTGAAACTTTAGCCAGCCGCGATCGTTATTGGGGCATTCGATGCGAGATTCGTGATCTGCCGCGTGGCTTATACGTTTAGATTGGAAAAGTATGAACAGGGATGAAGTTCGCAACATCATCGAAGCGACACTCAGGGGTGGCGATAAAACGCCGGGACTATTCGATCTGCCCAGGATCATGGGCATTCGATCGGAAATTCAGTCCTGCACTTCAATAAACGATGTCATTGGGATAATAGAGAAACACCGCAGCCTGCTATCCAAAGCCTTCGGCTTGAGAGATGAGGTTATCGAGCAGACGATGAAGAAGCTGAGCGCGCTGGAGAGTTGATCGTTGCGTTTGAGGTCGGCAGCGGCCATTTGTGATGAAGCTTCATGGCTATGCGGAGTCCGGAATAACGATGATGACAGACAAAGCGGAAACGGTGATTCTGATACACGGTCTCTGGATGCATGGCCTGGTTATGCTTCTCCACCAGCGCTGGCTGCGCGCAGAAGGATACGCGGTACGCAGATTTTCCTATCCATCCTGGCGGGGAGGCCTGGCCGACAATGCACATTCGCTGTCCGGCTTCATCCATGAAACCCCGGGTGAGATCATCCACCTGGTCGCGCACAGCCTCGGCGGCCAGGTTGCGTTAAAGATGTTGTCGCAGGAACCCGATGCCCGCATCCGCCGCGTCGTGTTGCTGGGGACTCCGTATGCGGGTTGCCATTGCGGCCTCACTCTCTCCGCGTTGCCTGTGCTGACGGCGCTGGTCGGACGCACGTTCAAGGAGTGGTTCAGTTTGCCTCGCCCCGTTCTGCCGCCGACGGTGGAGGTCGGCATCATCGCCGGCACTCGCCCTATAGGGCTAGGGAGATTGATTCCCGGACTGCCGCACCCCAACGATGGCCTCATTACGGTAGATGAAACACGCATCGCTGCTGCCAAGGACCGCATGGTACTGGGCGTCAGTCATTCCGGCATGCTCGTGTCCCGCGCCTGCGTCTTGCAGATCGCCAGTTTTCTAAAGAAGGGGCGCTTCAACCATGCTTAACGCGAAGCGATTCGTTTTCCTCCTCGCCCGGCAAGGCTGGATAACCAGCGACTTAGCTGCGGGTTTTTGCAGCTTAGTCGAATGGCTAGTTGCTTTATCCAGAGGGGTGCGGGCATGGCGCGTTTCATTATCTGGGTTGGCTGCGCCATGTCCGTTAGACTGATTGCTGCGGCGCTGCTGTGCCTGTTTTTCGCAGGCTGCACCAGCGTCGCCTACTACGCCCAGGCAGTTCAGGGGCAGATGCGGCTGATGGTGGGGGCACGGCCTATTCCCGAAGTGGTCAACGATACCGCAACCGATCCGGGGCTGCGCCAGCAACTCGAACGGACGATCGCCATACGGGAATTTGCCAGCAGTGAACTCGCGCTGCCGGATAACGGCAGCTACCGTTCCTATGCTGACCTCGGACGCCCCTACGTCGTCTGGAATGTCTTCGCTGCGCCGGAGTTTTCGCTGGAACCGCAACAGTGGTGCATGGTATTCATCGGCTGCGTCAACTATCGCGGTTACTATGACAAGAACGACGCCGAACTGTACGCCGGAGAATTGCGGCAGGCGGGAGCCGACACCCATGTCAGCGGCGTCCCGGCTTATTCCACCCTGGGCTACTTCAATGATCCGGTGCTGAACACTTTTTTGCGGTTTGGCGAACAGGAAGTTGCGCGCATTATCTTCCATGAACTTGCACATCAGCTCGTTTACGCCGAGGGCGATTCCGCCTTCAACGAATCGTTTGCCACAGCAGTTGAAAATGAAGGCATGCGCCGCTGGCTGAACCAGTCGGCACCACAGGAGCGGCTGCGGGATTTCGCGAGGCAGCTGGAACGCAAGGCCCAGTTTCAGCGTCTGCTGGCGGACAGCCGCGACAAGCTGCGCGCCCTCTATGCATCAGCGCTGGAGCCTGATGCGAAGAGACGCGCCAAGGCCGGAGTGATCGCGGCAATGAGACAGAGCTACGCCGACCTGAAATCGAGTTGGGGCGGCTACGCTGGTTATGACCAGTGGTTCAGCCAACCCATCAATAACGCCACGCTGGGGTCTGTCTCCCTGTACGCGCAATGGGTGCCGGCATTCCAGGCCATGCTAGAACAGGAAGGAGGAAGTCTGCCGCGCTTCTATCTGCGCGTGGCCGGACTTGCCCATTTGACGAAAGCCGAAAGATCGGCGGAACTCGCAAAGTTTTCGCCCAGCCTGACGGGCTCTGCCGAGCCGTCTCCTGATTCGCTCGCTTTAAAATGAGCCATAAAATTGTACCGCGCCGTCGGAGGGCTTCCTCTGAAGAGTAGTGGTGCGTCAAGCTGGCGTGCCAGAGGTGAATTCTGTACATCGCTGGAATCGAGCATTTTCTGCACGTCTGGCGGGAAGGCGTTGGCGTTTAAACATCGGGCAGCGCATAAGGCAGCGGCAGGAATTGCAATGCGTCACCCTGCAATGACTTCCAGCGCAGCGTCTGGGTTTCACGGCTGGCAATCTGTACCGATGCCAACACATCGTAACCGCCGCCCGGCGCGGGTGCCGCGTTGACGATCATACCGCTGGCTTGGCCTTCCATGTCCGAGCTGAACAACTCGTCGCCTGCTTGTGGTGCAACGCTGCTGGCCAGATGGGCCAGGTACATGCGGCGTTTCAGTTTGCCCAGATACTGGGTGCGCGCGACGATTTCCTGGCCGGGGTAGCAGCCCTTTTTGAAACTCACGCCGCCGATGAGTTCGAGATTAACCATCTGCGCGACGAACTGTTCCTGGGTTTGCGGCAAAATGACCGGAAGGCCGGAGCGGATGTTGAGCCAGTCCCAGCATGCGCTGCCGACCGGTTTCGCTTGCCGGGCCAAGGCGGTCCATAGCGCTGGCGCGTGTTGCATCGTGGTGTTGAGTTGAAAGCGGCTGTCGTCAAGTTTGATTACGCTTCCTGCAGTCACGGTAGCTGCTGCCAACCGTTGCTGGGGCAATTCGCCGCATTGTGCGCGCAAAATATCCTGGGTTCCAGAACCGGACAGTCCCAGCGAAATGATTTCATCGCTGGCGTCGGTAATCTTGACCTTGGAACGCAGCACATACATGCTCAATTTTTTGCGTATGGTCTCGGACTGAGAGCGGGGTAGTTGCAACAGGTAATCGTCGCCATCGCTCCAGATCAGCATGGTCGTCAGCATCCTCCCCTTTGCGGTGTTCAGGCTGCTCAGTTGCGCCCGTGTATTGCTGGCTTCACGGATATCGTTGCTCAGCAGATTTTGCAGGAAGGTTTGCGCCTCTTCGCCGGACACGCGCAGCGTGCCAAACTGCCCCAGATCGCACATCACGGTTTTTTGCGCTGTCGCCTCCAGTTCGGCAGTTGTGTCGCCAAAGTGCCGTACTACGCCAGCCTCGATGGATGCGCCGTGTTGTGTGAGAAAGGTCTGCCAGTCTGTGTTCATGGTTGTTTATGCGGGTTGTTGGAAATTCCGGAGCGCAGTGTTGAGCAACGGCAAGCCCGTGTCAATCTTGAACCATTAGGCATAATTCAGTTCGTATTGGCAGATGAGGGGGCAATATTTAGAATGGGTATGATTTTTCATAAGTGGTTCGGCTAAAATGACGGCGAGCAATGGCGGTTGATTTGTACTAGGATAGTCCCTGAAGAGGTGATTTACGGTCATAATTCGTGCATGCGATCAGTTAAAATAAAATATGGACAATAAAACAGTTTTTGTCAGGACCGTGAAGGGCGAAGACGAGATGGAGAACCGTGCGTCGCGTCTTTCCGTCGATGTCAAGCGCGCCTTGCTGATGGTGGACGAGCGCTCGACCTTCGGCGAAATATACAAGCGCGCTGCGCCCAGCATGCGCGCCAGTCTCAGCGAAATGTTCCTGGAGCTGGAAAAGGGCGGTTTTATCCAGGACAAGGCGCTGAACGAAAAAGGCCACAAGACGTCCGAGCTGCCCAAGATGTCCGTGCCATCCCACATGGTTGTTCCAGCCAAGACACCTTCACCACCCAAACCACCGGTTGACAACGGCGAAGAACTGGATTTCATGTCCGGGTTTTCTGCGACTCCGTCGGCAGGAAAATCCGCCGGAGAGGATCATGCGGCAAAGTTGAGGGCGGAGGCGGATGAAAGAGCCAGACGCGAAATTGAGGCCGAAAAAATAAAGGCACAGCGGGAGGCGGAAGCCATTCTGCATAAGGCGGAACAGGAGGCTAACAGAATCCGTGAAGAAACGGCGCGGCGTGCCAGGGAAGAAGCGGAGGCGGCCAGGCTGAAGGCGGAGCTGCAAGCCAAGAAGGCGCGCGAAGAGCTTGAGGCGGCCAGATTGAAAGCGGAGCAAGAGGCCAAGCAGCGTCTTGAGGCTGCGGCGAAAGAGCGGCAACGTGCCGAAGCTGCACGTTTGGCGGCGGAGCAAGAGGCCAAGAGAGTACGCGAAGAGCTTGAGGCGGTCAGATTAAAATCGGAGCATGAAGCCAAGCAGCGTTTTGAAGCTGCGACGACAGAGCGGCAACGTGCCGAAGCCGCACGTTCGGCGGCGGAGCAAGAGGCCAAGCAGCGCCTTGAAGCTGCTGCGAAAGAGCGGCAGCAGGCCGAGGCTGCGCGTGTAAAGGCCGAACAAGAAACCAAGAGGATGCGCGAAGAGCTTGATGCGGCGAAATTGAAAGCCGAACAAGAGGCCAGATCGCATCAGGAGTCTGCAGCAACGGCGCAGGCTGCTTCGGCTGTGAAGCCGGGCGGCTTTGCTTTCGGTGCGTTCCAGGTAGATGAAGCTGTGGCTGAGCAGGACAAGAGTCAGCAACCCTCGCCACAATCCGTTCATGAAGAAATTGCTGCTTCGACCAAGAAGCAATCATTTGCTTTTGGTTCGTTCGAGGTAGGCCAATCACTGGACGAACAAGTCACACCGGTACCTCAGCCCGGCGAAGTGGCGAGGACCGCCGAGGAAATCAGTCCGCCGGTTAAGCCCCAGGCAACAGCGCCAGTGGAGCCGTCCAGTAACGAGCAGGAGCAACTGAAACGACAGGAACAAGAGCGTATTGCTGCGGAAGCGGCCCAGGCCAAGGAACTGGCTAACGCCCAAGCCAAGGTTTGGGCCGAAGCCGAGCAGCGGGCGCTTGATGTTGCCAAGGCCAACATGGAACGATTGGTTCAACAGGCCGAACATCCCTCTGAGGAATACAAAGAGATTGTAAAGCTGATCCCCTCTTTGCGGCCCAAGCGCAAGATATTCACGTGGGGGCGGCTGGCGGGAGTGATGATATTCCTGGTGGTGCTGTCGGTCATCGCGTTGTTTGCCGCCCCCTATGTGCTGCCGATGCGGGATTACATGCCCAAGGTGCAGAAAATGTTATCGGCCCAATTGCAACAGCCGGTGCATATCGGCCATTTGTCCGGGCGCTTCCTGCCCACGCCGCGTTTGGAGCTGGGCGAGATATATATTGGCGATGCCAAACAATTCCAGGCCGAGCAGGCATACCTGAATTTTGCTTTGGGTGGATTGTTGGGCGATGTAAAACCGATCAGCAGCATCGACTTGCAGGGGGTCAAAGTGAAAGGCGCCAGTTTGCAGAATGCCTCCTTGTGGCTGCAGCAATTGGCGGCCGATAAGCAATATCCGGTGGCGCGCATGTCGATCAGCAAAGGCGCGGTGGATGCGGATGCTTTTGAATTGAGCGGAATTGAAGGCGATTTGAACTTCGATCCGTCCGGGAAGTTTACCAAGGCCAATTTGCGCGCCAATGGCGGTAAATATCTGCTGGGCTTGAGTGCGGCGCCGGAAAATAAACTGCAAGTCGCGTTTTCGGTACGCGACGGAACCTTGCCACTGTTGCCGAATTGGCCATTCGACGATCTGAGCGCGAAGGGCATGTTAAGCGGCGATGGCATGCAGATCAGCGACTTCGATTCGCGGATTCATGGAGGTGTCCTCCAGGGAAGCGTGACCATCGACTGGCGTTCGGGTTGGCATGCACAGGGCGACCTGAGTGCGAAAACGATCACCATGCAAAAATTGGACAAGCTGCTGGATGGCAATGTCGATGGTTCGGCACGCTTCAAAATGGCTGCGGCAAACTTGGCGGACCTGGCGGATTCCGTTGTACTGGATGGCAGTTTCACGTCCAGAGATGGGGTGATCAGCGGTCTGGATATCGTCGAAACCGCGCGTCTGCAAAGCAAGGAAAACCTGCCCGGTGGCAGGACGCATTTCGATACGCTCACCGGGGTGATTGCCTATGCCAACAATACCTATCACTTCAAGCAGGTGAAAGTTGTGTCCAGCGCATTGAAGGCAAGCGCAAACTTTGACGTCGCAAAGCAGCAGTTGACGGGAAAAATGAGCGTCGGTTTGTCGCTGCATGATGAGTCTGCGCCTGCCGAACTGAAGCTTGGCGGAGTCATAGACAATCCCACATTGCGCTCTGAACGCTAGCTCAAACGCCCGCTGTAAATCAGGGTGCCAGCTTTACTGCAAGGTGTTTTCGGGTTTGTTTTTTTCCCCGCAACACGGTCAGGCTGACCGTATCACCGGCCAGTCTGGACTCAAGGGATTCGAGCAGTTCGTCCGAGTTGGCTATCGGCTTGTCGTCAATGGCGATGATGACATCACCGATCACGATGTTGCCAAACACATCACGGCTTAACGGCTGCAATCCGGCGTTTCCGGCAGGCCCGTCTGGCGTGACGTCAAGCAAAGCCACGCCTTTCTTGATGCCCAGCGCCGCGAGGAGCTGTTCGGGGGCAAACTGAACTCCCAGCATGGGGCGTTCGAATTTTCCGTCACGGATCAGGCGCGGGACGATGCGGTTGATCTCATCGACAGGAATGGCGAAGCCGATCCCGGCCGATGCGCCGGACGGGCTGTAGATCGAAGTATTTACACCGATCAAACGGCCCGATGAATCGAGCAGCGGGCCGCCCGAATTGCCCGGATTGATCGCCGCATCGGTCTGGATGACACCGCGTATCTTGCGCTGCGTGACCGATTCGATCTCGCGGTTCAGCGCGCTGATGATGCCGGTGGTCAGCGTCTGGTCCAGCCCGAAGGGATTGCCGATTGCGTATACCCGTTGGCCGACGATCAGATCGCGGCTGGTGCCGATGGGAATCGGCTTGAGTTTTTCGCGGGGCGCATCGATTTGCAGCACCGCCAGGTCGCGGTCGGGAAATGCGCCGACCAGTCTGGCTTTCCAGGTGCTCTGGTCATGCAGCGTGATGGTCGCGGCATTGGCATTCTTGATTACATGGAAGTTGGTGACGATGCGGCCTTGCTCATCCCAGACAAAACCGCTGCCGGTACCGCCGGGGATCTGCATCACATCAAGCGAGAAAAAATCGCGCGCATACTCAAGCGTAGTGATGTGCACGACAGATGGCGAGGCCGATTTGAACAGTGCGATGTTCGCTTTCTCGTCAGCGCCTAGCGGGCCGCGTGGGGTCACTGCGCGCGGTGCGGCTGCTGCCGCGTGGGCGCTGGATACACCATGCATTGCACTGGGCAACCAGTCCGGCACAGGCGCAACCATCATCAGGCATGCAAGTGCGGCGTAAAGTTGCGGTCCGGACGGCAGGCCGCAGCGAGGTTTACCGTATGTGTCCATACCTCATGTCAAAATCAACGCTCAGGCGAGCGCCTTGGCGATGCGCTCCAGCGCTTTTTTGAGATTGTCCATCGAGGTGGCGAAGGAGAGACGGATATAGCCATCGCTGCCGAATGCCGAGCCGGGCACCACGGCTACCCCGGCTTCCACCAGCAGATATTCGGACAATGCGATGTCGGTCGCTTCCTTGATGGTGCCCTTCTTGTGCAGCGTGGCGATCGCCCCTCTGGCGTCGGGGAAGGCGTAGAACGCGCCGCCCGCCATGATGCATTTCAATCCCGGGATCTTGTTCAGTTCGTTTACCACAAACACATGGCGCTCGCGGAACGCCTTGAGCATGGGCGTGATGCAGCCCTGGTCGCCGTTCAGAGCCGCTTCCGCCGCCACCTGCGAGATCGAAGTCGGGTTGGAAGTGCTTTGCGACTGGACATTCTCCATCGCGGTGATGATGGCCTCAGGTCCTGCCGCATAGCCGATGCGCCAGCCGGTCATCGCGTAAGCCTTGGATACGCCGTTCAGTACCATGGTGCGCGGATACAGATCGGGGCAGGCATTCAGGATGTTGACGAACTTCGCATCGGTCAGCGCAATGTGCTCGTACATGTCGTCGGTCGCGATCAGGATGTTCGGATGGCGGCGCAACACCGCGCCCAGCGCCTGCAGGTCTGCCAGCGTATACACCGCGCCGGACGGGTTGCTAGGGCTGTTGATCACCACCATTTTTGTTCTGGGCGTGATCGCCGCTTCCAGTTGTGCGGGCGTCAGCTTGAAACCCTGCTCGATGCCCGCCTGAACGATTACCGGCTTGCCTTCCGCGATGATCACGATATCTGGGTACGACACCCAATAAGGGGCGGGCACGATCACCTCGTCGCCGGGATCGATCACCGCCAGCGCGAGATTGAAGAAGCTCTGCTTGCCGCCGCAGGAAACCAGGATTTGTTTCGCGGTATAGTCCAGACCGTTGTCGCGCTTGAACTTGGCGATGATGGCGTTCTTCAGCGTGGGCGTGCCGCCGACGGCGGTGTATTTGGTGAAGCCCCGGTTGATCGCGGCGATCGCCGCATCCTTGATGTGCTGCGGCGTGTCGAAATCCGGTTCGCCCGCGCCCAGCCCGATGATGTCCTTGCCTTCAGCTTTCAATTTTGCCGCGCGGGCAGTGACGGCGAGAGTGGGGGAGGGCTTGATGGCTTGTACGCGGGTCGAGAGTTTCAAGATAATTCCTTGCTGATTAATCGTGAGGGCGAATTATACCCTCGCCGGGGAAAGAGTCGAATCGGGGATATGAAATCCAGGATGGCATCCGGGCAGGCTCAAATATTCTTGTTCCAGGGATATTTCGGCGGCACGAGCAGCCAGGCAATGACCACCAGCATTCCAAATGCCGTGTAAGCAACGGTAAAAACCCAAGGGGGAAAATCATAGAACAGAATCTCATGCAGCCAATGCTGGATAAAAGAGCCCGAATAAGCGCTGCCGCCCGCCGCTGCTCTGGACCGGCTTTCCCACTCGGTAAGCGTGCACACCATGCCCAGCCAAGCTTCCGCGATGACGATGCCAATGGCCAGAAGGTGGGCTAACCTGAACCACCAGTTCCTGATCCAATTCCAACGGTCATACTTTCCGAACAGGACTGCAACCAGCCCGAGCATGACAAAGGCCACGAACAACGCATGTGTGACGAGAATGAAATCAGCCAGGAGCATGCCACGCCTGGAGTTACCGCAGGCCGGCCAGGGAAACACCGCCGGCTTTTTCGAGTGTAAGCATATTGCCTTGCCCCTGGAGAATGTTATGTGGCCGGGATTATAGCTGTTCGCAGTAATGGCTTGGATTCCATCGGTAGCAGCAGTTTGCCGATGGAGTGATAATAGCTATTCATGTTCGTTTGTTGTTTACATAATCATGAGACTCGGCATAGACCTCGGCGGCACAAAAATAGAAATCATCGCGCTCGATGATAATGGCCGCGAACTGTTGCGCCGCCGTGTGCCCACCCCGCAGGGCGATTACTACGAGACCTTGCAGGCCATCGCCGCGCTGGTTCGCGATGCCGAAGCCGAACTGGGGCAGCGTGGCACGCCAGGTATCGGCACGCCAGGCACGATCTCGCGCGCCACCGGGCGGCTGAAGAACTCCAACTCGATCGTGCTCAACAATCAGCCTATCCTGCAAGACCTGGAAGCACTGCTGCAACGCAAGGTCAAGATCAGCAATGACGCAAACTGCTTTGCGCTTTCCGAAGCGACGGATGGTGCAGCGGCCGGGGCGTCTGTGGTGTTCGGAGTGATCCTCGGCACGGGTGTGGGCGCAGGCATTGTCGTCAACGGCCAGGTGCTGACCGGGCCGAACGGGATTGCAGGCGAATGGGGGCACAACCCGCTGCCATGGCCCGAGGCACACGAGCTGCCCGGCCCATCATGCTACTGCGGCAAGCAAGGCTGTATCGAAACCTTCCTCTCCGGGCCGGGCATGATGAGGTTGCATAATAAAGGATCCGTTCGGCCTGAGCCTGTCGAAGGCATGGATTCCGCATGTGTTTCGACTGGCTGTGCGTGTGCTGTTGGGGCGAATGCCCCATACAGCCACGGCCTACCTCTTGCGGGTACAACACGAACGGAGGTGGGTAGTCCGGCAGAGATCGTGCAGCGCGCGGAGCAGGGCGATGCTGCCTGCGAGCGTAGCTTGCAAACCTACGAGCGCCGCCTCGCGCGCTCCCTCGCACACGTCATCAACATCCTCGACCCCGACGTCATCGTGCTAGGCGGCGGCATGTCCAACATCGGGCGGCTGTACGCGAACGTGCCGAAGCTGTGGGGTGAGTGGGTGTTCTCGGATCGGGTGGATACCCGGCTGGTGAAAAACAAGTATGGTGATTCCAGCGGCGTGCGAGGGGCTGCGTGGCTGTAGGCCGTAGTAGGTTGGGTGGAGCGTAGCGATACCCAACAATCCAGACGATGGGTATCGCGTTGCTCAACCCATCCTACGCTTGCTAGGAGCCGAAGACGAAGCCAACACAGTAATCTTTATTTAATGCGAATTGGAATTAGCTTTGTTCCGGTGAGTAATACAGCGTCTTGCCGCACTGCGTGCAGAAATGCTCGCGGTGGAAGGTGCGGTTCATCAGCGCCCGCACATGGATGCGGTCGTTGCCGCACACAAAACATGAAACCCGGTTGCCATTCAGATGATCCGGGTGTGCGGACTTGTACCACTCATAGGTCATTTTCTGGAAACGCGATAACTGTTTCAGCCAGTAAATGGCGATAGCGGCTGGGAGCAAGACGAATCCTCCACCCCACAGCAGATTGAATGTATTGCCGCTATGTAGGCCGCTTAACAATGAAGGCAAGCCGATCACGACAAAGATCGAGCAAAACGCCACGATAAAGATTTTCCGGAAAGTGTATTTCATGCAAATGCTCCCGATGGAATGTGGCGGTGGGGTGAAACGCCCCACGCACGCTGTCCCGGCGCGCAGGGGGCGCTATTCAGAACATATCCGCCTGCCGCTTTTCCTTTGTGACGCGCTCGTTGGACGATTGCTGCTGGAAGGCCTGCTTCAAACCATTGGTCAGGTACAGCACCTTCATCTCGAACGACAGATGCGGCGCATCCAGTTCGATGACCGAGTCGCCCTGCTTCAGCTTTGCGGAAGCGTTTCCTACGAAGGGCACTTCGCTATCCACCAGCTTGTACTTGGCGGAAAGCGCTTTCAGCGTGGGTTTGAAGCTGTCTTTCGGCAAGGTCATCAGTACGCCCGCCAGTTTGTCCGCGCGGTCGAAAATGAACGTTACCTTGGATAATCCCTCGATGCCCAGCCCGCGGCCATCGCCCTGCAACATCCTGCCGCCTGAATATTTGTTGGTTCCCGCATCGGAAAGATCGCTCTTGTCGCCCACCTGCTGTTTCACCTGCGCGTAGGTGGCGACGCCGAGTTCCTGCCCGAACGGGGCTGCGTTGTTAGCATACGCATGGGCAATTAACGAAAAGAACAGCGAGAGTATGAATACTAAATTTTTCATGATTTCCTCATTGAGATTTATTTAGTTAAACCTTCGTTTTATTTGAAGGACAAAATATGGCATTGACACACATCAACCCAAGCTAGGCTTAGTACAACCGAACCAACGACAAGCGAAGCCGCAGAACACAAAGTGACTTCTTTTTTCAATTTTTTGTCGGCATCCGGGCTGGCATTAAAAATGTCGGTTTCCCACCGATATATTACCCAAGCAAATCCCCCAAAAATTGCTGCGAACAGAAGAAAGCCCAAGGCAGACATTTCACTTACTTTACACAATGCAGAAATAGCCAAGCCGACCGTCACTCCGAAAATTGATGCCATCCAGTTCACTATTGATACATTGCGGACCGCTTGTTTGAAAGGAGCTATGTCCATAGAGTGCAAACCAACCAGTCCCGTTACACCAAGCAGAAAGAAATAACTTCCGGCAAGTAAAAATCCAAGTAGCGAATTCTTCAAAACAGCGTCCAGAAGAAAACCTCCAATATTTTGTCCGAGTAAAGAAAATGCCAAGCCCAGAATAAACCCAAAAGCAGCATATAGCGTGGGCAAGCTCCAACCTTTCTTCTCCTCCATCATTTCTCTCCCAGATAGGTGGCAATGCTATTGGCGCTTTCGATATCGCCAATCTCGCGGTACAGCGCCTCGGCTTTTTCCAGCCATTGGCGCGCTTCGCCAACATTCCGCTTCGGGTTGTCCTTGGTGCTTGTCAGCCAGCCTAGCCTTTCACAAGCCGCAGCTTCCCAATATTTGTCACCCACCAGACGGATGGCGTTCAGGCCCGCCAGCAACTCTTTTTCTGCTGCCGGGTATTGTTTGGCTTCGCGCAGGATATCGCCCAGGTTGATCTGCTGATGTGCAGCAGCATGCGCATCGCCGTTGCGGCGATCGATGGCGATGGCCTGGCGCAGCAGCTTGATCGCCTGCTGGTATTCCTTGCGCTGGCCATGGATCAGCGCGATGTTGTTGAGCGTGCTGGCCTGTTCCGCTTCCGGCTGCATGGCCAGCGCTTCGCGGTAAAGCTGGAGCGCGCGCTCCAGGTCGCCGCGTTCTTTTACAACCAGTGCCAGATTGTTCAAGGTTATTGCCGAATTTTTTTTGTCGCCCAGTTCGTGAAAGGCCTTGAGCGCGCGCTGGTCGTACAGCTCGGCGCGATCCAAGTCGCTCAGCCCGGCATAAGTTAAGCCCAGCGAGTTGTATATGACAGCCAGTTCCTTGGTGGTCTGCGACAGCGCTTCCACGCGCTGTAAGGCGGGCAGCGCATCGCGCGTGCGCCCCATGCTGTTGTAGGCGCGACCCAGGCAGAGCTGGGCGTAGCGCTCGTCGCTGCGGTCGAGGTTGCCGCGTTGCAGCAACTGCTTAGCCTCGCTTTCGGCACGGGCGTAATCCTGCGCGTCGAGGAAGTTGAAGCAGGTAGTGGCATCGGCCTGCGCCAGGCCGGGCAGCAGGCTGGCGATGAGGATGGCATGTGGAATAATGTTTTTTTCTATTGTGTACATCTGATTCTCCCTGAGTAGTTGAATTCGCGTCTGCAGTGGCATGACGGTTCCATGATGGTTCAGGGAGGTGCGCGCGGGGCGCAGTATTCAGTGCGGGAACTTAATGCGGGCGCGGCAAACGGATGCTTGCTTGCTTGCTTGCTTGCTTGCTTGCTTGCTTGCTTGCTTGCTTGCTTTGCGCTGGGCGGCGGTCGGGTTCATGGTTGGGCAGTATAGCTATGACCGCAATTGCGGGCAACCGCAGGGCTTCAGGGCTTGATTCCTGTCAACGCAAAATAGCAGAACTTTGAACTTGCAATCAAGCATGCGCCAGCGAATGCGCATCAGCTTCGCTTCAAGGTTTGCTGCTGTTCTCACGCGCAACCTTGGCTATTCTCAAAAAGGCCGCGAGTTCTTCCACCCAGCGTAAACGCTGTTCCGGCGTAAGCTGGCGAAACGCGCGCAGGCGCTCGTCGCTGACGTAGTAGGTGCGGTCGCCGGGATCGAAGGGCTGGTTCATGACTGTTGCTTAATGCGTTTCAAGTGTTCGATGTCGGACAGGTCTATCGGGCGACCGACGGCTTGTTTGAGGGAGATGAGGTCGTCTATGGCGACGACTCGAACCGGGGTGTTGGCGACATTGAACACGGTGGCGCGTTGCGCCATGCCGGAAAATTCCACGGGCGGGAACAACAGCACGTCCACGGTCACGCCGGCGAGATCAGGCGTGCGCAAGGCGAAGGCTTCGAGGTTACGTTCCTTGTGCCACTGGCGCAGCAGCTCTATGTCGTTGAGCGATTCCAGTGGAACAGGGAGGACGGGAGCGAGTTTGAGTTCTTGTGCGGTTTCGATGAGGTGCGCAAGATTATCCGGGGTCATCGCGACGGTGATGTCCACGTCCATCGTGGCGCGCTCCACGCCGTGCAGCGACACGGCCAAGCCGCCGATCAGCAGATAATCCACGCGGTGGCGGTCGAGGGTGGAGAAGAGGTCGAGATAGAACATGACGCTAGTCTACTCAATGTTGGCATGGTGAACAATGTTACAGGTTTGCCTGTAAAATGCGCCCCTCACCATGAACATCGTCACCTTTCCCGACAGCCCCTACCGCCTGCACCAGCCATTCGAGCCGGCGGGCGACCAGCCCACGGCCATCGCGCAGCTGGTCGAGGGCATACGCGACGGCCTGTCGTTCCAGACGCTGCTGGGCGTGACCGGCTCGGGCAAGACCTACACCATGGCCAACGTGATTGCGCGGCTGGGGCGTCCCGCGATGGTGATGGCGCCGAACAAGACGTTGGCGGCGCAGCTGTATTCCGAGTTGCGCGATTTCTTTCCGGAGAACGCGGTCGAGTATTTCGTTTCCTATTACGACTATTACCAGCCCGAGGCCTACGTGCCGTCGCGCGACGTGTATATCGAGAAGGATTCCAGCATCAACGAACAGATCGAGCAGATGCGGCTGTCGGCGACCAAGGCGCTGCTGGAGCGCGAAGATACGATCATCGTTGCGACGGTGTCGGCTATCTACGGTATCGGCGATCCGGTGGATTACCACGGCATGATTTTGCATTTGCGCCATAACGAAAAGATGCACCAGCGCGATGTGATCAAGCGCCTGATCGAGATGCAGTACGACCGCAACGATGTCGATTTCACGCGCGGCACATTCCGCGTGCGCGGCGATGTGATCGACATCTTCCCGGCGGAAAGCGGCGAGCATGCGCTGCGCGTGACGCTGTTCGACGACGAAGTGGAAACCTTGTCGCTGTTCGATCCGCTCACCGGCCACATCCTGCAGAAGGTGCCGCGCTACACCGTCTATCCGTCTAGCCATTACGTCACGCCGCGCAGCACGGTATTGTCCGCGCTGGAAACCATCAAGGTGGAGCTGGCCGAGCGCATCGCGTTCTACCAGCGCGAAAACAAACTGGTCGAGGCGCAGCGCATCGAGCAGCGCACCCGCCACGATCTGGAGATGCTCAACGAGATCGGCTTTTGCAAAGGCATCGAAAATTATTCGCGCCACCTGTCCGGGCGTCCTGCAGGTGCGCCGCCGCCGACGCTGATCGATTACCTGCCGCCCAACGCGCTGATGTTCATCGACGAGAGCCACGTCACGATTCCCCAGATCGGCGGCATGTACAAGGGCGATCGCGCGCGCAAGGAAAACCTGGTCAATTACGGATTCCGCCTGCCCTCGGCGATGGACAACCGCCCGTTGCGCTTCGACGAATTCGAGAAGGTGATGCGCCAGACGGTATTCATTTCCGCCACGCCTTCGGTGTACGAGGCCGAACACGCCGGGCAGGTGGTCGAGCAGGTGGTGCGGCCCACCGGGCTGATCGATCCTCAGATCGAAGTGCGCCCCGCCGCCAACCAGGTGGACGACCTGATGAGCGAGGTCAACCTGCGCGTGAAACAGGGCGAGCGCGTGCTGGTCACCACGCTGACCAAGCGCATGTCGGAAGACCTCACCGAATATTTTTCAGAACATGGCATCAAGGTGCGCTATCTGCACTCCGATATCGAAACTGTCGAGCGCGTCGAAATCATCCGCGACCTGCGTCTGGGAATGTTCGATGTGCTGGTCGGCATCAACCTGCTGCGCGAGGGGCTGGACATTCCCGAGGTATCGCTGGTTGCGATCCTCGATGCCGACAAGGAAGGCTTTCTGCGCTCGGAGCGCTCGCTGATCCAGACCATAGGGCGTGCCGCGCGCCACCTCAACGGCAAGGCGCTGCTGTATGCCGACCGCATCACCGATTCGATGAAGCGCGCGATCGACGAGACCGAGCGCCGCCGCACCAAACAGGTCGCGCACAACTTCGCCCATAACATCACGCCGATAGGCGTGCAGAAGCGCATCAAGGACATCATCGAAGGCATGTACGAACCTGATGCCGCGCGCAGCCAGCTCAAGGCCGCGCAGGAGCAGGTCAGGTACCTGGCGATGAGCGAAAAGGATGTTGCAAAAGAGATCAAGCGGCTGGAAAAAGACATGCTGCAAGCCGCGAAGAACCTGGAGTTCGAGAAGGCCGCACAGTTGCGTGACGAACTGAAAAAACTGCGCGAAAACGTGCTGCTTTCGCCGTTATGAGACGTAGCGCCTAGTGTAGTGTTGCATTCTGTTTGGAACTTAACTTCTCCAGTGGGAGCGGCTTTAGCCGCGATTGGTCGCTCGAGTTCACTGTCCGCATCGCGGCTAAAGCCGCTCCCACAAAGGACTTCGAACCAGGGCCGATGCGCCGCGTTTGAGCAGCATCTCGACTGCTTCCAGATTGCCTTTTTGCGCCGCGCTCATCAGCGGCGTGATGCCCTGTTCGGATGGGGCGTCTAGGTCGAAGTCGAAGCTCAGCACGGATTTGATGTGGGGCAGGTTATCGCGTTCGATAGCCTTGATCAGCGCGGTTGTCGCGTCGGGGTTGGGCGCGGATTTCTTTTTGGGCTCCAAACCGGTGGGCAGCAATTTTAAACCGTAATTCAGCAAGTACACGCAGATCAATGCGATCAAGGTCGCCATGAAAATTTCGCGGCTCAATCCGTATCGTTCAGCCCAGGTGTCGGGCAGGTTGGAGCCGATGATGAGGAGCGTGAAAAGCAGAAAAAAGAAAAATCGCACATACAGCATCAGTGCGAGCATGACCAGCAGCCCCAGTATGGGCATGATGACGCCGGGGTCGATATGCCATTCGGCCAGAACAGGCGCTGGAAGATTGCTGAGCAGCGCCATTGCACCGACCAGGCTGAGCAGAGTCCATTCGCGAATTTGCTTTTGTTTGACGATGTCCATAATGTTTTGGGGTATGAATATCGGACTTGAAATGTACCGCATTTGGCCTTCGTTTGCACCGTGGAGCGATAAATAATCAGGGCGTGATTCGATCCTCTTCGTTGTTCAAGGTAACCCTTTGCGAGTGATGCAGCTGTTTCAGATAGCGTTGCGACTGCATCTCGATCAGGCGGCTTAAAGTGCGCAACGATTCGCCGGATGCCATGGTGTAGATTTTTTCCAGCGTGGTCGCCGCCGCAGCCACCAGCCTGACGTTGTTGTCGTACAGCACATCGATCAACCAGGTGAAACGCTTGGCTTCGGCGCCATGTTCGGCGGTTATCTGCGGGATATGCGACAAAAACACCGTGGGGTATTGGTGCGCGATTTCCAAATATTCCTCCTGCGCATGCGCGCCGCCGCACAGCTCGTTGAAGTCGAACCAGACCACGCTACGCGCGGTTTTTTTTACCGGGATAGCACGGCCCAGAATTTCGACATGCGCCGCATGGCTACGCGTTTCTCCGGCGATCAAATCAAATAGCGCATCCATGCGCGTTTCACCGGCGGCAACGCTTTCCGCATCGTGGGCGACGATGAACAGCGGCTCACGGCTCATCGCGCGCAGCCGGTAGTCGTTGCCGCTGTCGATGTGCAGCACCTTAAGCTCGCGCTTGAGCAGCTCGATGGCGGGCAGGAAATTCTGCCGCTGCAGACCGTTTGGATACAGGCCGTCGGGCGGGTAGTTGGAGGTGGTGATCAGCACCACGCCGCGTTCGAACAGCGCCGCGACCAGCCGTCCCAGGATCATCGCATCGGCAATATCATCGACATGGAACTCGTCCAGGCATAGCAATCGGGTGGACTTGGCGATCTTGTCGGCCAGCGCGAGCAGCGGATCGTCTTTCCCGGACAGAGTCTTCATCTCGTGATGAATCTCGGCCATGAAATTGTGGAAGTGGATGCGTCGTTTGCGGCGATAGGGCAGGCAGGCATAAAACGCATCCATCAGGAAGGTCTTGCCGCGCCCGACCCCGCCCCACAGATACAAACCCTTGGGTACCTCGGGGCTGAGCAGGCTGCGCCCCAGGAACTGGTTGCGTTTGGATTTGAATTCCACCAGCTGATGCCAGAGCACATCCAACTCGGCTATCGCGGCGGCTTGTGCGGCATCATGCACATAGCCGGGCGCCGCACTGGCGGCCCGATACCAGGCTTGCGGGCTGATGTTGCCGTCAGGAGTCGAAGGGAGGAGGTGTCGGGACATGATCGCTATATTTTTCTAGTGTAACTTAAACTGGAAGTGAAACAAATGCTTAGGATAGTAAGGTGATGTTTAAGGGGGTGGCGTATAATGGCGGTGCTGGAACAGGGGGGCGAACATTTTGAAGAGATTAAAAATTGAATACGATTAGTTTTGCAGATTTAAAGCTGGCACCGGAAATACTCAAGGCGCTGGCCGAGTCAGGTTACACCAATCCCACACCGATACAAGCTCAAGCCATTCCCCTGATATTGGAGGGTTGCGATTTGATGGCAGGCGCGCAAACCGGCACCGGCAAGACGGCAGCTTTTTCACTGCCGCTGTTGCAGAAATTATTGCCACACGCCAGTTCCAGCGCCTCGCCTGCGCGCCACCCGGTGCGTGCGCTGATCCTGGTGCCGACACGCGAGTTGGCGATTCAGGTGGAAGAGAGCGTGAAGGCATATGCCAAGCATAGCAAATTGCGCTCGCTGGTGGTGTTCGGCGGCGTGGACATCAAGACGCAGACGCCCCATCTGAAAACGGGCGTGGAGATACTGGTTGCCACACCGGGGCGCTTGCTGGATCACGTCGAAATGAAAACGGTGCAATTGAACCAGGTGCAGATGCTGGTGCTGGACGAGGCGGACCGCATGCTGGACATGGGTTTCATGCCTGACCTGAGGCGTATCCTGGCGTTGCTGCCCAAGCAGCGGCAAAACCTGATGTTCTCGGCGACATTCTCCAACGAGATCAAAAAGCTATCGGCGGAATTCCTGCATCATCCAAAACTTATCGAAGTGGCGCGCAGCAATGCAACCGCCGAGAACGTCACACAAAAAGTTTACCTGGTCGAGCAGGCCGACAAGCATGTGTTGCTCGCACAATTGTTGCGCGGCAGCGATGCCACGCAGGTGCTGGTATTCACCAAGACCAAGATTGCGGCCAGCCACCTCGCCAAGCAGTTGCAGAAGGACGGCGTTGCCGCCGATGCGATCCATGGCGACAAGACTCAACTGGAGCGCATGCAGGCGCTGGATGCTTTCAAGAGCGGCAAGGTCACGGTGCTGATCGGGACTGATGTCGCCGCCCGCGGCCTGGACATCGACCAGCTGCCGATGGTGATCAATTACGAAATCCCCAGCGCCCCGGAAGATTACGTGCACCGCATCGGACGAACCGGACGTGCGGGTGCGTCCGGCAAGGCGATTTCGCTGGTGTCGCCGGAGGAGGAAAAATATCTGGCAGAGATCGAGAAGCTGATCAAGCACGAGATCCCAAAAGAAAAGGCAGACGTTTCCCACTCATCAAGAGGCAGATCACCGCGCGGTGCGCATCATGAACGCGAGCCGAGAGCCGAGCATGCCGAGCGCAGCCATGCGCCGCGCCCACACGCGCCGAAAAAGCCCAGCCACGATCCATGGTTCGACAAGCCTTACGAACCGAGCGTTACCGCGGCTGCACCTGCCAAACAACCGGAGCAACCCGCAAACAAACCGAAGAAGGAAGTCGCTGCGCTGTTTGTGCGCCGTCCCGGCTGATATCCGAATCCGGGAAAATCAAATATCAAACTGCAATTTCGCCAGCCTTGCATAAAGCCCGCTCTGTTTGCGCAAGTCTTCAGGCGTGCCGGTTTCGACGATGAGGCCATGCTCCATCACCGCGATGCGATCGACCTTCTGCACGGTCGCCAGGCGGTGCGCGATGATCAGCGTGGTGCGGCCGCGCATCGCGGCGTTCAGACCTTGTTGCACTAAAATTTCCGATTCCGCATCCAGCGCGCTGGTGGCTTCATCCAGCAGCAACAGCGGCGCGTTTTTCAGCATCGCGCGCGCGATCGCGATGCGCTGGCGTTGCCCGCCGGACAGGCGCGTGCCGCGTTCGCCCAGAAATGTCTGGTAGCCCTGCGGCAATCGGTTGATGAATTCATCAACCAGCGCGGCCTTCGCTACGGCGAACACTTCATCGTCGCTGGCGTCGGGGCGACCGTAACGGATGTTGTCCAGCGCGTTGGCCGAGAAGATCACCGCGTCCTGAGGCACGATCGCGATCTTGTCGCGCAGATCGTGCAGCGACAGTTGCCGGATGTCCTGCCCGTTGAGGCGGATCGCGCCAGCACTGACATCGTAGAAGCGCAGCAGCAATTGGAACAGTGTGGTCTTGCCCGCACCTGATGGGCCAACCAGCGCGATGCTCTGGCCTGCCGGGATGTCGAGCGTGATGTTATCCAGCGCGGCCGTTTCGGGACGCGACGGATAGCGGAAGCTGACCTGCTCGAAGCTGATCGCCGCCTGTGTGGGATGCGGCAATGATTGCGCAATAGCGGTTTCGGCGATGCTGGATTCCGCGTGCAGCAGCTCCAGCAAACGTTCGGTCGCCCCAGCCGCTCGCATTACATCACCCCACACCTCCGCCATCGTGCCGACGCCGCCCGCCACCAGCGCCGCATAGAGGATGAACGAGGCGAGCTGGCCGCCGGTCATGCTGCCCTGCTGCACCTGATTCGCGCCTACCCACAGCACGAAGATGATCGTGCCCGTTACCGCCGTGATGATCAGCGCGGTCATCGCGGCGCGCACCCGGGTGCGGTGTATCGCGGTGTTAAAACTCAGTTCCGCGCTGTAGGTGTAGCGTTGCGTTTCGCGCTGCTCCTGGGTATAGGCCTGCACGGTCGGCACCGCGTTGAGTATCTCGCCGGCCAGCGCCGATGCATCCGCGATTTTGTCCTGCGATTCGCGCGAAAGCTTTTTGACTCTGCGTCCGATCAGGATGATGGGCAGCGTCAGCACCATCATCAGACCGAGGTTCAGCGAGAACAGATAGAAGCTGGTAATCGCCAGCATCACCATGCCGCCTGCGAACTGGAACAGGCTGCGCAGGCCATTGGAAATCGAGCTGCCGACCACGGTCTGGATCAACGTCGTGTCGCCGGTCAGCCGCGACAGCACCTCGCCGGTTTGCAGCGTCTCGAAAAATTGCGGCGACTGCCGCAATACACGCGCATATACCGCGCTGCGTAAATCCGCCGTGACTCTTTCACCCACCCAGCTCACCGTATAAAAGCGCGCCGCCACCGCTACAGCCCACACGCTTGCCAGTCCAAACAGCGCGGCGAAATGCCCATTCAAGCTCTGTGTGGCCAATAGTGTTGCATGAGGCGGCGCGCCACGCGTATTTGCGCCTTGCCCGAAACCGAAGTCGATCAGGTCGCGAAACGCCAGTGGCAACAGCAGCACCGTGCCGGAAGCGAGGCACAGCAAAACAAACGCCAGCACAACCCGCAAGCGATAGGGGCGCAGGAAAGGCAGCAAGTCCCGTAAAGAGGACAGGCGTTTAGTGGCGGCTGGTTGTGCTGGAATGGAAATGGGTTATCCTTTTATAGCTACTTGATAATCCCAAGGCAATGGGCGATGGGGAAATTATAGGAGAATCGTCTAAGAGTGCGCCACAAGCAGCTTGATGCAAATGCATGCTGATTTATCCGGCAACCATGCAATCTCCAGCCATTCGTTTTGAGCGGACATCTTTTGAAAGCTTAGTCGGATGTCTGCTCGTTCCATCCGTATTTTTTTCAACAGCCGCCATTCGCCGGGTCAATTTTCATCTAGGTAAATTCCTAGCTTTTCTCTTTATGCTGTTCCAATGACAGGTCGGAATCCTCTGATGGTGCAAATGCGGATTATCTGTCCATAATAATTCCAATGAAAGCGCTTTCCATTTCTGATGTGTTTTTAAAATTTAAATTTATTTGAACAATTAAATTTTGTTCACCAAGGGCGTCATATGCAGGTGTGTGCGAGATGCAGCTATTATTCGTTGAACAATTTAAATTGCCTAGAAAATTGCCTAGAGCAGCCATCCTGTTTCATTGTAACTTATCGTTAGGAGATCGCTATCATGGAAACCTCTACAATTGAAACAAAACCAAAAGCCAAATCGCTGGAATCCAAACAAGAAAAACTTAGAGAATTGCATGCGCAACAAGAAAAACTGAAAGAATTGCAATCCGAATTGGACATCATGGAATCGAAAATTAAAAATGATGAGAAGTTAGCCAGAGAGGATATTAAATTTCTCGGGGAGCTCGGCTGGCTTAGCGCAGCGGCAGTAACGATAGCCGCGATAGCTTCCAGCGTTTAATTGATAGTCTTGCAGGCGTTTGTTATAAGCGCAGCAAGCTTATAGCAATTTTAAAAAGCAAAGGGCGGGTACCCGCCCTTTGCTTTCTTGTTGAAAATATTCTCCCCATTATTCGCCCATCCCAATGTTTGAATAAAGTTGCTATTGAGCAATTATAAGGAGGTTTTTATGAGGCGGCTCCTACCCTCGCTGCTGATCGTAATCCAGACATGGTTTGGTCATGTTCATGCCGACGAGCAAGAGCAATCATCAGCCAATAACAGCGAACCGCCGATGGTGATGATAGCCCCAGGCAGTTTTAATATGGGCTCTAACATTCCATTTTCAGATGAAAAGCCGATACACCAAGTTAATATCGGTTACGCCTTTGAGCTTGGCCAAACCGAGGTTACACAAGGACAGTGGAAAGCGGTAATGGGGGAGAATCCGAGCCATTTCAGCAAGTGTGGAAACGATTGCCCTGTGGAGAATGTCAGCTGGCAGGATGTGGTCAGCTTTATCAAACAGCTCAACGTGAAAACCGGCAAGGAATTCCGGCTTCCCAGCGAAGCGGAATGGGAATACGCGTGTCGAGCTGGAAAAAATGATGAATACTGCGGCGGTAGTAGTATAGACAAGGTTGCTTGGTACCAGCTTAACGGGGGTGCAAGAACCAGTTCAGCAGCACAGAAAGCTCCGAATGGCTGGGGCCTTTATGACATGAGCGGCAACGTCTGGGAATGGACGCAAGATTGCTGGAATAAAAGCTACAACGGAGCGCCGACCGATGGGTCCGCCTGGGAAAGCGGCGACTGTGGCATGCGGGTGATTCGCGGCGGTTCATGGAGTAACAGCCCGGACTACTTACGTGCAGCCAATCGTTTCAAAAGCGGTTCGGGCACCAAGGAGATCGAGCTGGGTTTTCGCGTGGCCAGATCGCTCAAATAATGCATTGTAGATGAGCTATCAATTCTCGCTTGGCATGACACGACACGATTTCAGAAGTAGCTCTTGATATATGAAGTGGTAATAGTACAAACCTCCTAAGTCCATGCTTTCTTTAGTGTTACTCTCAGCAACAGGTATGCACTAGGCATAAAAGTCGTTTACTGCCATGGTAAAATTTGATCAACCTTATAGCATTCAGTTGTCTATTTGATGGAGATCGTCATGGCATGCCGGTTCAAGAAAGCACGCTAAGAGCTGTTAATGTTGGCCAACGCATTCATCTCCCTTGGGCAATTTGAACCGGCTAGGACAAGCGTCGTGTACGCATGAGTAACAGTTGGGGGACAGTATGCGATCTGAATAATTAAACAGTTTACTCCCGCACTGAATCGCTCAATATGAAGCAGTTTTTGATCGCTGTTCCGGCATTCTGCCCAGTTGGGAGCGGGCATAATTAAATTGCCAAATCCGGCCGGCCTGTTTGGGCGGAGACTCGAAAAAGCAAGGAACGTAAAGTCACGCAGATGGTGAAAGCAGCTTAGGTGTATTGCTTTTGAAGAGAGTTACCGTACTCGAAGTACAGAATATCCAAGGGAATTAATGATGCTAAATGATACGAAAATCAGCTCGCGTTTGACGGCTCTTCTGGGTTTTATTTTGTCAGGGCTGATCGTGGTCGGCGTGATGGGGTTGTTTGTTGCCAACAAGATCGCGGGCCAGATGGAAGAGGTGCTGGTCATGAAAGTGACGCCGCTTATCCATCTGAACGCAATCTCCAGAGCAAACCTGAGCAACCGGATAGCCATCGCCAATGCGATCGTGCAACCCGAGCGGATGGCCGAATTCAGCGAGACCGTGGCAAAAAACAAGGCCGAAATCGATACGCACTGGGAAGCCTTCATGACTTCGTTGACCGATCAGGAAGACAAGGATCTGGCGAAGACATTTGCCGATTTGCGCGGGCAGTTTGTCGAAAAAGCCGTCAAGCCGGCCGTGGCCGCGATGCGCACCAACAATGCGGACGAGCTCAAGAGAATCATGGTAGAAAATGTCAATCCTCTCTACATTCCAATGTTTAATGCGATGGATGCGATTGTCGAGATGGAGAAAAACGATATCGAGAAGTTGCACAAGGATGGGGATGAGCTCTATCGCAAAACCCAAATGATTTCCATTGCGCTGATTCTGGTTGGCGTGATATCGGGTTCCTTGTTGGGAATGTCCATCATCCGCGGAATTCGCCGCTCGGTCGATGAGATGCGCAACGTAATGGTGACCATGTCGGCGGACGGAAATTTAAATGCGCGCGCCAAAGTATACGGCAAGGATGAAATCGGCCAGACGGCGGTCGCATTCAACACGCTGATCGATGGTTTTGCCAACATCATCCGCCAGGTCAATACCAGCGCAGTAACGGTATCCGGCACTGCGGCCAAACTGGCCTCTTCCTCCGCGCAAATCGCGCAAAGTTCGCTGACGCAAAGCGAGGCGGCTGCCTCCACCGCCGCTGCCGTCGAAGAAATAACCGTCAGCATCAATTCGGTGGCAGCCAATGCCGAGAAGTGCGCAAGCTGTCCGAAAAGAGCCTGCAGCAGACCCAGCAGGGCAATCAGGATGTCAACATCATGATAGGCGAGATCGGCCATGTCCACGATGCCGTCACGCAGATCGCCGGGTCGGTGAAGGAGTTTGTCGACAGCACCCGCGCAATCACCGGCATGACCCAGCAAGTCAAGGAAATTGCCGACCAGACCAATTTGCTGGCGTTGAATGCGGCGATCGAAGCGGCACGCGCCGGGGAACAGGGGAGGGGTTTTGCGGTGGTGGCGGACGAGGTGCGCAAGCTGGCGGAAAAATCCGCCAAGTCCGCCAACGAAATCGACCATGTGACCAACTCGCTGAACCAGAAATCCACTTCCGTCGAAGAAGTGGTGCAGGCCGGCTTGCGTTCCTTGAAGGCGACGCAGGACCAGGTTGAACATGTTTCGTCCGTGCTGAATGAGGCAGGGTTATCGGTAGAGCAATCCAGCCGTGGCGTGCGCGACATCGCCGCAGCGGTCGGCGAGCAAAGCATGGCCAGCACCGAGATTGCCCGCAACGTCGAGAAGATCGCGCAGATGTCGGAAGAGAACCATGCCGCAGAACAATCCGCCAGCCAGGACATTGCGCGCCTGGAAAGCCTGTCCAGAGAGTTGCAAGCTGCCGTGAGCCGGTTCAGGGTTTAGTCAGATTCATCGCCAGGATGTCAGTGCGAATTTCCTGATCGTCATCCATGCTTCGGATCGGTAGTTATGTTCGAACGGGTTGTGGAAAGATCATTGAAGCGGCTGAACCATTACCGCTACAGCGCGCGCACCTTCACTGTCTTGCCTTTGACCTTGCCTGCCGACAGTTTGCGCACGGCCTCGGTCGCGATGTTGCGCGCGACGGCGACATAGGTTGAGAAATCGGTCACGGTGATTTTGCCGACCTGCTCTCTGGTGAACCCCGCTTCGCCGGTGAGTGCGCCCAGCACATCTCCGGGGCGGATTTTTTCCTTGCGTCCGCCGAGTATCTGCAAGGTCGTCATCGGCGGTACCAGCTTGGTCACCTCTTCGTTTTGCAATTCGGCCAGTTCGTGCCACTCCGGTTTGATGCCCATCATCTGCGTGATGGTCATCACGCGGCGCTGGTCGGATGGGCTGCACAGGCTGAGCGCCCAGCCATTTTCGTCGGCGCGGCCGGTGCGACCGATGCGGTGGATGTGCACCTCGGGGTCGGGCGTGATGTCGACATTGATTACCGCTTCGAGTTGAGCGATGTCCAGGCCGCGCGCGGCCACATCGGTCGCCACCAGCACCGAGATGCTGCGGTTGGCGAACTGGATCAGCACCTGATCACGTTCGCGCTGCTCCAGATCGCCGTTCAGCGTCAGCGCCCTGATGCCCTGCGCATGCAGCGCTTCCAGCAGCGAGCGGCATTGCTGCTTGGTGTTGCAAAATGCCAGCGTGCTCACCGGGCGGTAATGCCTGAGCAGCGTGGCCACGGCCTGCAACCGGCCCTCGTTGCTCACTTCATAGAAGCGCTGGCGTATCTTGCTTTCCTCGTGCTGTTCGGCCAGCTTCACCTCCTGCGGCGCGCGCATGAACTGTCGTGCCAGCCGCGCGATGCCGTCGGGATAGGTCGCCGAGAACAGCAGGGTCTGGCGCTGCGTCGGGCAACGTTTTGCGATGAACGCGATGTCATCGACGAAGCCCATGTCCAGCATCCGGTCCGCCTCGTCCAGCACCAGCGTGTTCAGCGCCTCCAGATTCAGCGTGCCGCGATCGATGTGGTCCATGATGCGCCCCGGGGTGCCGACGACGATATGTGCGCCGTGCTCCAAGCTGGCGATCTGCGGGCGCATCGTGCTGCCCCCGCACAATGTCAGTATCTTGATGTTGTCCGCTGAACGCGCCAGACGGCGGATCTCCTGCGTCACCTGGTCTGCCAGCTCGCGCGTCGGGCATAGCACCATCGCCTGCACCGCAAAGCGGCGCGGGTTGAGATTGGTGAGCAGCGGTAGCCCGAACGCCGCCGTTTTACCGCTGCCGGTCTTTGCCTGCGCGATCAGGTCGTGGCCTGCCAGCGCGACAGGCAGGCTGGCCGCCTGGATAGCCGTCATCGTCAGGTAGCCGAGTTGCTGCAAGGTCTCCTGCATGGCGGGCGACAGCGGCAGTGCGTTGAAGGAGTTGCCGGTGGTGGAGGGGAGGGGGTGGTCGGTCATGGCATTACTCTGAATAGCGGATTGTTAAATCACCCTTCCTTGCGCCTGCGTGTTGCAAAAGACTGGTATGGCTTGCGCTGCCCCGGGCGTTTGAGATCTGCCGCCGGTTTTGGTTTGGGGATCAGCAGATTTTTCCCCGGACTTTTTTTCGCAGCCCGGTGTTCGGCAATGGCCGCAGCGATTTGTTCCACAGGCAGCAGAATGATCGCGTGTTCGCCGTTCAGGTGATAATCGGCGAGGTTCTCCTTGATGTCGTGGATGCGTTCCGGGGGCTGGGCTTTCTTCGCATGCCCTGACAGTATCTGCTGCGCATCCGGCGTCAGCATGTAGCCGCCGTCCTGCGCGCAAATCAAGCCGTATTCGGAGAGCCGGTAAAACGAATCGGATAATTTCGTTTCGGGAGGAATTGCGCCCTGCGTCAGATCGGTTGCGGCGACGATCTCGACCAGCGCTGCGGGACGGCGCTTGGAAGCAAGCGACATCGCCAGCAACAGGATTGCATCAACATCGTGGACTGGATACATCGGATAACCTTTGCAAATCGAAAATTGTGACTACAGGCGGCGCCAAATGCGCAGTGGTTTGCGGGAGCGGCATAGTCTCCGTTATGTCATTCTCTCATTTTATGGGGATCGGCGTGGCCGAGAATTTCGGCTTAAGCAGTGGCGGTTACGAATTTCATTCCGTTTGCTGCGGATACCATCGTCACGCCATTCGTGAAGGCAGCTTGATCGTCTCTCCTCCCACCATGAACACCCCCTTGCCCTGATGATGCAAGGTGCGCGGATTTTTCATTGATTTGTCTATCCACGCCTTGATCACCTCCAGCACGAAGAAGTTGTATTTGTTTACCATCCGCGTATCCGCCACCTGGCACTCCAGATTGGCATAGCACTCGGCGATCAGCGGCGCTGCCACCTGCGATGCGGGCAGCGGCGTCAGCTTGAACTTGTTGAACTTGTCCACTTTTTTGCCCGAGCAGTTGCCTATGCCGACCATCTGCTTCGCCAGTTCTATCGTCGGAATGCTGATCACGCATTCCTTTGTCGCAACCAGCGCAGCGAAGCTGTGATTTCGCCCGCTGATAACGCAACCCACCAGCGGCGGCTCGAACTCCATCATCGTATGCCACGACTGGGTCATGATGTTCGTCTTGCCATGGTGCGCGGTGGTGATCAGCACCACCGGCCCAGGCTCCAGCAATTGGTAAACTTTGGGTAATGGGAATGATTTTATCGTCATTGCAGCTCTCCTTACATTGAAGAACACGAAGCAAGCTTGTGTAGCATGGGTTGAGCAATTCGATACCCATCGCAGATAACGATTATGTTGGGTATCGCTAAGCCTGTCCTGAGTATGTCGAAGGACTCACCCAACCTACTGTCTAAGCGCGCGCATCCGCCTGCTGCAGCGCCTCGGCAAACATCGCCACCGGCTGCGCGCCGGAGACGCCAAACTTCTCGTCGAATACGAAGAACGGCACGCCGCTGATGCCGAACCCCGCTGCGCGCGCCTCGTCCGCGCGCACTGCATCGGCATAAGCATCGCTCTCCAGCATTGCCAGCGCATCCTGCTCGCCAATGCCGAATTCGGGCGCCAAGCGGGCCAGCGCGGCGCGGTCGCCCACCGGCAGCGCCTCGGAAAAATAAGCCTGCATCACGCGCTCGGTCGCGCGATCTCCCACGCCCCGTGAAACTGCGAAATGCAGCAAGCGGTGCGCATCGAAGGTATTGCCCGGGCGCGCCTTTTCCAGATGGTATTTCAGCCCGATCTCGGCGGCGATCCCGCTCACGTTCGCATTCATCTGTGCCGCCTGCTGCGGGCTGACGCGATATTTGCTCGCCAGCAACTCATTCAGCGTGCCCGGATGCTGGCGCGGCGCTTGCGCATCTAGTTCAAAGCTGCGCCAGATCACCTGCACGTCATCGCGCTGCGCAAAATCGGCGAGCGCCGTTTCAAAGCGCCGCTTGCCGATATAGCACCAGGGACAGATCACGTCCGACCAGATTTCGATTTTCATGGGCGTTACTTACTCCTGCAAAAATAATTCGACTCCTGTACCAATGTCACTGTTACCCCTTTGCTATGTTGTCCTTAATGTATTCATCCAATCTCTTGAAAGACGAGCACCTGATTAAGTTTGACAAAGTAATTTTCTCAGCCAATTTTTCATTGTGCGTAGTATTCAAATACCGTTTCTTTCCCATTTTCCAGACTAGATCACGCAAATGCTCTTTAGGCGATTCGATGCTTTCACAGTCCGTAATTTTGTTAGGTGCTTTGCTTAAATTAAAAACTGACTTGATAGCTGTTGCATCAGACAATAGCCAAGCTTCCATTTCTTGAATAGGAATTACTATAATGGTATTCGGATATTTTTCTGGCGGTACCTTGGCCACCAATTTTCTCCTTAATTCTGACTCCTTATTTCTATCTAAATCATGAAATATCAGAATATGTTCGCAGCCTCTTTTGATTAAATTTTCCGTCCAGCTATCACACTTTTGCCGAAGTTTTCCACAACCATTACCTACAAACTTTTTCACTGAAACACCACCACTGCCAAGATACTTGGCCAGTATGTGACTGACAACGCTCACGTCGCTGGCATCTTCCGCAATAACACGCGGATTCAATTTTGAAGTGCAACACCTGACTTGAAGAATACCTGAGCGGGTGTCAGAAATCCAAGCCGTTTTCTCGGTCTGTTGTTCAATCGTTTCATCGCGTGGTTAATCTCCTGCTGTGTGATGGTGGTGAAGTC
>JACPYR010000008.1 GCA_016195965.1 Nitrosomonadales bacterium
GCAGCTTCAAGGTCGGCAGCATTATGACCGATAACACTACTTCGCTGCAGATCGAAAGCCTGTCGGGCAAGCGCAGCAAGATCAAAGCCGCCAATGTGATGCTGCGTTTCACGCAGCCGGCCCTGGCCGAATTTATGGAACAGGCCGAGGCACTTTCTGAAACCATAGAGGTGGACTTCCTCTGGGAATGCTGCCCGCCGGACGAGTTTGGTTCGGAGCAGATTGCCGCCGAATATTTTGGCCATGCGCCGAACGCGCTGGAAGCCGCCGCGACCCTGATACGCCTGCACAGCGCGCCGATTTATTTTCACAAGAAGGGCAAGGGACGTTATCGTGCCGCGCCGCCGGATGTGCTGAAAGCAGCGCTGGCCGGCGCCGAGAAGAAGCGCCAGCAATTGGCGTTACAGGCGAATATGACCGAACAGCTGGCGCGCTTTGAGTTGCCCGCTGGATTTGCCGATCATCTTGCGCAGCTGCTCTACAAGCCGGACCGCAATACCATTGAGGTCAAGGCGCTGGAAGCGGCTTGTGCCGCTACGCATTTGTCGGCGGCGCATTTGTTGCAACGTTGCGGAGCGCTGCATTCGATACACGATTATCACTTGCAAAAATTCCTGTTCGAAAATTTCCCCAGGGGCACGGGATTCTCGCCTGTCACATTGAGCGCGTGGGAAGAGTTACCGCTGGCTGGCGCGAGCGCTTTCAGTATCGACGACGCGACCACCACGGAAATCGACGATGCGTTTTCGGTGGAAAAGCTGGCTAACGGCAACTGGCGCATCGGCGTGCATATCGCCGCGCCCGCGCTGGGCATGCTGCGCGACTCGGACGGCGACAAGATCGCCGCACAGCGGCTTTCTACCGTGTATATGCCGGGATCAAAAATCACCATGCTGCCGGACAGCGTGGTGGAGGCCTTTACCTTGAGTGCCGATCGCGTCTGCCCGGCGTTGTCGATGTATAACGAAGTGGACGGCGCAACGCTGGAAATACTCGGCCACGAAAGCCGCGTCGAACGCATCCATATTGTTGCGAACTTGCGCCATGACACGCTGGAGCCGCTGTTCAACGAAGAGACGCTGGCGGCGGGAAAGCTGGATTATCCCTATGCAAACGAACTGACGCTGTTGTGGGGGCTGGCGCAAAAACTGGAAGCGGCGCGCGGCAAGCCGTCCGACAACAGCACGCAGCAGATCGATTACAACTTTCATATCGAAAACGGCTCGGCCAGCGAAAATGGCGGGTTCAACGAAAACAGCCGGGTCAGCATCACGCAACGGCGGCGCGGTTCACCGATCGACAAGGTGGTGTCCGAGCTGATGATACTGGTGAACAGCGAATGGGGTAAGCATCTTGCCGAGCACGGTTTTGTCGGCATCTACCGTACCCAGCAGAACGGTAAGGTGAAAATGAGCACGGTCGCCGCGCCTCACCAAGGTTTGGGGGTGGCGCAATACATGTGGTCGAGTTCGCCGTTGCGCCGCTATGTGGATATGGTAAACCAGCGCCAGATTATCGCGATGCTGCGCGATGAGGAGCCGGTTTATCCAAAAAATGATCCGGTACTGTATGCCATCATGCGCGACTTCGACACGATGTACGGTATCTATAATGAGTTCCAGCGCAGCATGGAGCGCTACTGGTGTTTGCGCTGGTTGCAGCAGGAGCAGGCCGAGGTCGTAACTGCAACCGTGCAGCGCGAAAATCTGGTCAGATTGAGCGACATTCCGCTGGTTTTCCGGGTGCCATCGCTGCCGGAATTGCCTGCCAATACCAGGGTGCAACTGGAGATCGTGTCGATCGATTTGCTCGATCTGGAAGTACAGGCGCGTTTTATTAAAAATTTGGAGGAGGAGGCGGTTGTTAGCCCAGCTTAAAACCTCGTTATCGGTGGCAGCCCTCAACGTAAAGACCCCGTTGTCATTGTCGATGGCTTGTTCCATCCTGCTGCACGCATTTATCTTGTTCGGATTGGCATTGGTGCTGCCCGATCCGCGTAGCGCCGCCAATTTTATGCAGCCGCTGCAGGTGGTGCTGGTTAACAGTAAATCGGGTTCCAAACCTTTAAATGCGGATGCGTTGGCGCAGCATAATCTGGATGGCGGGGGTAATGTTGCCGAAGACCGGCACGCCAAGAGCCCCTTGCCCACGATAAGCGATGATGCCCAGTTTACTCCGGAGCAACGCATCAAGCGTGTTGCCGAACTGGAATCGGAAACCCGGCAGATGCTGGCAAAACTAAAGAGCGATTATGCAGTCGCGCAGCAGGAGCTCAATAAACAGAAAAAAGACACGGCCAGTGCCGGCGAAGATATGGAGCAAAAAGCCCTGGAGATGGCGCGTCTCGAAGCGCAAATCAACAAGAATCTGGATGCTTACCAAAAAATGCCACGCCGCAAATTTGTCGGCGCGCGTACTCAGGAGTACCGCTTTGCGCAATACATCGAAGACTGGCGGGTTAAGGTGGAGCGCATTGGCAATCTTAATTATCCCGAGCAGGCGCGCCAGCAAAACCTGCTCGGAAGTCTGGTGCTCAGCGTCTCGATACGTGCGGATGGCAGCCTGGAAAGTGTCGAAGTGAACAAGCCTTCCCCCAGCCGGATACTGGATGCGGCAGCGATGCGCATTGTCAAGCTTGCTGCGCCTTATGCGCCTTTGCCGCCGAACATCACCAAGGATGTCGATATCCTGACCATCACGCGCACCTGGACATTCACCAAGTCGGACAGGTTGGAAAGCGAGTGACTCTGCTCAAGTTATCGGGCTGTGCCGCCACTTATATGATGAAAGGTTAGTGGCTCATGCTGATTGTCGGGGCGGGGCAGCATAGGTTAGGCTCAAAGGTAAATTAAATCAGGTAACGAAGATGAGTAAGTCTATTAAACAGGCCTTGTTGATGTGCTTATTCTGGCTTGCACTCGATGGATATGCGCTGGCCGATGCACTGTCGGATGCTTTTGCTGCCTACCAAGCTGGCGACCACAAAAGAGCTGCCGAGTTATTGAGACCGCTGGCAAAGCGAGGCGGAGACTTGGCGCAAGCCAAGCTTGGCTACATGTATGCCAATGGAATCGGAGTGCCTCAAGATTACCGTGAAGCGATCAAGTGGTATCAACTGGCATCAGCGCAAGGGAATGCCACGGCTCAATTTAATCTGGGAACCATGTATGACCTCGGCTTGGGTGTACCCCAGGATTATACCGAAGCGGAAAAGTGGTTCCGGCTTTCAGCCAAACAAGGTCATGCATTGGCGCAGGCCCAACTGGGATTTATGTACATCAACGGGATGGGTGTTGAACAGGATTACCGGGAGGCGGTGAAGTGGTCACAGCTGGCTGCGGAAAAAGGCAATGTAGTAGCGCAATTCAATCTGGGGACGATGTATGACCTGGGCTTGGGTGTTCCGCAGAATTTCAAAGAGGCGGTGAAATGGTATCGTCTGGCCGCCGAGCAAGGTAACGCCTTGGCGCAAGCCAAGCTCGGCTTTATGTATAACAATGGTCGCGGGGTTTCTTATGATTACAAGGAGTCGGTGAAGTGGTACCGGCTGGCGGTCAATCAGGATGAAGTTTTAGCGCATGCCAACCTGGGCTTCATGTATGTGAATGAGCGCGGTGTGCCTCAGGACTACAAACAAGCCTTGAAATGGTACCGTCCAGCGGGCAAACAAGGCGAGGCTCTGGAGCAAAGTACGCTGGGGTTTCTGGATATCACCGGACGCAGTATCCCGCAGGATTATATGGTGGCGTTTAACTGGTATAAGCAGGCTGCGGAATGGGGTGAGGCCTCGGCGCAGAACAACCTCGCGTTTATGTATTTCAATGGACTGGGTGTTGCGCAAGACTACGTTCAGGCGCGCATGTGGGCAAACATCGCAGCGGCCAATGTGCGCAACGTTGACTTGAAGCAAGTAATAGCCAATTTTCGCGAGTCATCGGCGAAGATGATGAGTGCTGAACAAATTGATTTGGCGCAGGAGTTGGCGAGGAAATGCACCGCGAGCAAATTCAAGGGTTGCTAGTGTAGTGTTGCATTTTGTTTGGAACTTAACTTCTCCAGTGGGAGCGGCTTTAGCCGCGATTGGTCGCTCGAGTTTACTGTCCGCATCGCGGCTAAAGCCGCTCCCACAAAGGACTTGCTCGATAACTCCATTAAGGGCAC
>JACPYR010000060.1 GCA_016195965.1 Nitrosomonadales bacterium
GAGTGCGATGGCCTGCGGCACGATCTCACCGATCATCGTGGGCTGGCGCATGATGGCGCGCAACTGGTCGAGTACAGCTGTTTCAATTTGATCGGTAGGCAAACGCGGCAGACCCGATGCACCGGCGAACTCCTTGGCATCACGTTGCGGTATGTAATATCGGTAGCGCCGCCCATTTTTCTTGGTGGTGTGCCATGGCGACAGCGCGCGTCCGTCATTGCCGAACACAATGCCTTTGAGCAAATACGGAACCTTGGCTCGGGTGGCATTGCCGCGCACGCGGCCATTGCTGGCCAGTATTGCCTGTACGTCGCCCCACAGTTTTTCGTCGATGATGGCAATGTGCTCCGCCTGATACCACTGCTCTTTGTGGCGCAGCTCGCCAAGGTATGTCCTATTATTGAGTAGCTTGTAAATCAGGCTTTTGTCGATCGGTTTGCCCTCGCGCACCTTGCCGTCCTGCGTCACCCACGCCTTCGATGTCACGCCATCCAGCCGCAGTTCCTTGACCAGCAGTGTGGTCGAACCGATTTCCACGAAGCGCTGGAAGATATGCCGGATCAACTTCGCTTCCTTGGCATTTTGGACGAGGCGACGGTTTTCGACATCGTAGCCCAGTGGCGGAATACCGCCCATCCACATGCCCTTCTTCTTGCTGGCGGTAATCTTGTCGCGGATACGCTCGCCAGTGACCTCACGCTCGAACTGTGCGAAGGACAGAAGCACATTAAGCATCAGCCGCCCCATGCTGGTCGTGGTATTGAACTGCTGGGTGACGGAAACAAATGACACACCTTGGCGCTCGAACACCTCGACCATTCTGGAGAAATCGGAAAGGCTGCGGGTCAGGCGGTCAATTTTGTAGATCACGACTACATCGATCTTGCCCGCCTCGATGTCGGCGATCAGGCGCTTCAATCCCGGACGTTCCATGTTGCCGCCAGAGAATGCCGGATCATCATAATCGTCAGCCACTGCAATCCAGCCCTCGGCGCGCTGACTGGCGATATAGGCATGACCGGCATCGCGCTGTGCATCAATGGAGTTGTATTCCTGATCCAGCCCTTCCTCGCTGGACTTACGGGTGTAGACCGCGCAGCGCAGGCGACGTTTGATTGTCTCGCTCATTTTCGCGCTCCCTTCTTCGACTTCTTCGCAGGTTGATTTTGACGGAGGCCGAAAAACAACGGCCCCGACCAACGTGTTCCGGTGATCTCGCGGGCGATGATGGACAGGCTGCCGTATCGCCTGCCCTCATACTCATACTGCCCATCGGCTTCGACGACCACACGATGCTCGACATCCTTATATAGCCGGGTCAGTACGGTTCCAACCGACGGCAGATAATCCTTGCTGCGCGCTATCACCTTACCCCGCTCCATCAAAGTTTCAATACGACGTTTATTGCTCTCCAACAGGTTGCGATCCACCTTGCGGAATTCGACGATCTGCAATTTGTAGGCGATGCGCCGTTCCAGAAACTGCCGGTTGTGGGTTGGCGTGTCGCCACCGAATAGGCGTTTCCACAGTGCCTTGATCTCGGCCATATTCATCTGCGGCAACTGGGAGATTTGCGCCACGACCGATGGCGGCGTGGTGAATTGGGTAGTTCTTGCGTTCATTTTCATTCCTTATTTCTCTGATTGTTGGAGACCCCATGAACGCTTCGTCCGGGCGGAATAGCAAGTTCAAACTCGCTCTCTAATTCCATGGTTTCTGGTTGACGCGATCTTGGCTCACGCGTGCGTGCAATGCCGCGTACCAGCAAAATGGCGACCTCCTGCCTGCGCTGTTCCGAGGTCATCCGGTCGGGTGGGGTTTGGTTCATATCCATCATTGGTATCACTCCTGTTCTGTCCAACTGTTTCGATGCAGAAATTGTGCAACGACAGGGGCTGAAATCCGGCGAGGGAGTTTCAAACAGCCGCGAACGGATGCGGGCTATTGCGAATAAGATATGAATATTTTTTACCGGGATGATTATTTTTGACGAGAGAACGAACGTTCTTTAGAATATTACTTTCAAAAAATCACTCGTTTCGCAGAGCAATTAGAAAAATATCCATCTCAATTCGATGATAAGGATCACTGCCGATGAAAATCTTCAACCCACGCCATTTCCTCCGGCACATCTCGATGCCGACGCTACGCGAATTCACCGAAGCGCACGTACTGCATGCCCGCTTGAATATCGACTGGGAACAGCCACCCGAAACCCTGCCCACACAACTGGCTGATGCGGTCGAGGCACTGGATGCATCGCTACCCAATTCAGACCTACCTGCCGCCGAACGTGAGGCAATCGGCCACGACATCCATATCTGGTACGACGATCTGCGCCGCGCGCACATGATGTCGAACGGTCTGGCGATCAAAGAATTTCAGGTGGCCTGCAATGGCGATGCCGAGGTGGAAGCCGCCTTCGCCTCGCGTGACGAACGTGAAAAAGCCCTCTGGATGATGGCATTCCGTGACAAGGCGTTTCGCGATGCCGAACTGCACATCGCGTTTCAGGCCAAAACCAACGGCAAGTATTGGAAGAAACACCGCATCCAGCCGGGCCTCGATCCAACCCGCGATCGCGCTAAACTGGAAGCCTTCTGTCATGAAGTCGCCAAGCTCTACAAAAAGGTCGGTGCAGGTGATGGCACCCACATCGAGATCAGTGAACGCGCCGCCGATGGCAGCATCCAGTTGGCCATCTATGTCGAAGGTCCGGTGACAGCCATTGCCCATTTTAGCGAGAACCATTTCAAACGCATCACCACTCGCATCGCACTGGAAACTGCGCTGGTCTACCACCCCGACTCCGGGTTTGTGGAAACGATCGTCAAAGGTGGTGCTGCCAACCACACTGCCGTCCTCCAGTTGTTCGGCAAGCATGTGGTCGAGAAGGAAATCGCGCCCGAGGCGATCGAGAAGGCACGATTCAAACTCAATGCGCTGCGTGACGGCATGCTGGAACCGTTTGATGACTGGTCGGTTCACGGAGTCGAAAAGATTCGGCTGCGCCGCGCGCGTTTCAGCCCCAATGGCAGCACCGGTATTTCCTTCGAGGTTGAAGCGCCACCAGCCAAGGATCAGGACGATGCCATCAAGCTCGCACTCGAGAATCTCAAAATCCAGCACACCTTCGAAGCCGAATACAACCTGATCCGTGCCTGCCTCATGGTTTACCCGCTGACCTCGGCAGATCAAAAAACCACGCATTTCAGCTTCGACGTGAGTTCGACCGGATCGTCCACCATCAAAAATCTATCTGCGCACAATCAGCAGATCGCCAACATCGTCTTGCAGGCGCTGAATGTCATCGAGGCCGACGAGGTGCCTGCATGAGTCAGTCACAGTGTGATGCCACCGCACTCCTCTGCCGCCTGCTGGATAGCACCAAGCCTGAAATCAATGGGCTGACGCTGTGCAGCGGCGAGCATGCCAATGCCGGACAGCAATTGCTGCACGAACGCGTGCTGGTGATCAGCACCCCGCTCGATTGGGTGACTTGCGCCGAGTGCGGCATCGAAACTGCGCGCGTCGTGCGCGAACTGGCTCATGACCACATTCTGCTGTTATGTCCGGCATGCGGTGAGGTCAGTGCGCAGCGTCGCCTGCGCGATACATTCAAGCCCAGCCTACCCAAACTGATAACCGCCCTGCAGCTCGGGCTCGGCCTGTCACCCACCGGTGCAAAACCCATCGAACCGGAGATCTGCTGGCGGCTGGGCACCACCGAGCCCACACGCGGCAAACCGGTCACATGGTATTTCGCGCGCCACCTGCATCAGCACAAGGTCGCGCATCACCTGCGGGAACAGATCAAACTCGACAAGACCATCCAGTCCTGCCGAATCATCACCTGCAGCGAATTGCCGTTGCCGGACGGCTCTCCCCTGATGGGACTGGATGTCGCCAACTTGGCCACGCTCGCGCGCATCAGTCAGAGCAAATTTGAGTTTTTTGCAGATCGGCTGGTAGCACCTGGACCGCAAGTCCCCGAAGAAGCCACACCGGGAACATCCTTGAAATATGTGGATGCGCAGGCCAAGGTCTATATCGACGGGCAGGCCTATGACTTGGAACCACGGCACCGGTCCATTCTGCTGGCGCTGATGAACGACCTCGACCACGAGATGGACAAGGATGCACTCAAATCAGCGTGCGGCTCGGAATCACAGCGCTTTTCTCCGAGCAAGGAGTTCGACCGCATCCCGGCTGTATATCGGACTTTCATCCGATATCTGCGTGGTGACGAGCGCTATGCATTGATCATTCCTGAAGAGGATCAGCACTGGCTGCACTGATTCCGCTTTAACCCCCACCGCTCCCCCATGACCCGGCATTGGCCCCAACCAAGCCGGGTTTTTTGTTGTCTGTTCGCACGAATCGAGTTTGAGGAACGATTCCGAGGAATCTGCGGAATGGTTTGAGGAATCTCGCTTGAGAAATTCGCTTTACCGGTTGGCGGCACTCGCTGAGTACCCAAATCCGGTGACATCGAAACCATCAAGGAGACTCAAATGCAGCAACAAGTCAGACACCTCAATCAAGGTGAACTCGCCACGCGCTGGGATTGCAGCGAAGCATCACTCGAGCGTTGGCGCTCGGAGGGCATCGGCCCCGTGTTCATGAAACTGCACGGTCGCGTGCTCTATCGCATCGAGGATATCGAAAGCTACGAGCAGAAATGCCTGCGCAGCGGCACCTCGAAACCCCTGGTCACGGGAGGTGCAGCATGAGCCACCTCACCCTCACGCCTTCCACGCTGCCGGACCTGTCAGTCAGCCAACTGGCGGCCCTGTCGCAACAGGAATTGCAGGAATTCGACATCTCGCTGGCGCTGCTTGCGACTTGGGTGAAGTTGTCCCGTGATCGCCTCAACACAGCACTTGAACAACGCTATGGCGAACAGGCGCGTAGTGCTCTGCTGGAATCGGGACGCGATTTCGGTGTGACGCATCTGTCCGATGGTCAGCTGCGTGTGACCTACGAGTTGCCCAAGCGCGTGTCGTGGGATCAGGCGCAACTCTCCAAGATTGCCGAGCGCATCGTTGCTGCCGGAGATCGCATTCAGGATTACATGGATGTCGACCTGTCGGTATCGGAGTCACGCTTCAACAACTGGCCACCCGCACTCAAGGAACAGTTTGCCGCTGCACGCACAGTGAAGCCCGGCAAACCCGCCTTCCGTCTGGCACGCGTCGAGGGAGAATCAGCATGAGTCAAAAAAGCTGCATTCCTGTTCGTCTTCGCCTTGCCAAATATTTGCACCCAAGTGGCGATCAATGCTGGGAGTGGACTGGTGCGAAAAATGAGCATGGCTACGGTGTCATCGGTCGCGGCAAACGTGGTCGCGGCAACACTAAAGATCACCGAGTTGCATATGAAACTTTCTATGACGTGAAGCTTGATTCATCCAGCCACGTCTTGCATCGCTGCGACAACCCGGGTTGTGTTAACCCCCTGCATCTGTGGCTGGGAAATCATCGCGAAAACATGAATGACATGCTGAGCAAAGGTCGCGGCTCAAAACCACCCGTTCGACGTGGCACGGCAAATAACAAAGCCAAGCTCGACGAAAACAAAATCCGACTGATTTTTCAGTTGCGTCATACCGGACTTACCACCTATCAATTGGCAGAGCTATTTTGCGTTTCACGCGTAGCAATCTGTTGTGTTCTCAATCGTACAACTTGGAGGCATGTAGATGTTACCAATCATTTCTGCTGATGAACGTCGGCAACAACATCGTGGCGTAAAGGTAGTCATTCTGGGACGTTCCGGAATTGGCAAAACTTTTCAACTGAAGTCACTGGATAGTCACTCGACCTTGTTCATCGATCTGGAAGCGGGTGATCTGGCTGTTGCCGACTGGTCGGGTGACACCATCCGTCCGCGCACCTGGCCCGAGTTTCGTGATCTGGCGGTGTTTCTGGCTGGCCCCAATCCGGCACTGCCCGCCGAACTGCCTTTCTCACAAGCGCACTTCGATCACGTGTGTCAGCAGTACGGCGACCCGGCCAGTCTGGCCAAGTATCAAACCTATTTCTGCGACTCAATCACCGCCCTGTCGCGCCTGTGCTTCACCTGGGCCAAGAGCCAGCCTGCGGCAATTTCGGAGCGCTCCGGCAAGCCGGACAGCCGGGGTGCTTACGGCTTGCTCGGACAGGAAATGATCACCGCACTCACCCACCTGCAGCACGCACGCGGCAAGAACGTGGTGTTCGTCGCCATCCTCGACGAGAAGATCGACGACTTCAACCGCAAAGTGTTCATGCCGCAGATCGAGGGTTCCAAGACATCACTCGAACTGCCCGGAATCGTCGATGAGGTCGTGACGCTCGCCGAACTCAAAGCGGATGACGGCAGCAGTTATCGCGCCTTCGTCTGCCACACCCTCAACCCATGGGGCTTCCCTGCCAAGGACCGGTCTGGCCGTCTGTCCATGCAGGAAGAACCGCATCTCGGACGACTGATCGCCAAGTGCGCAGCCGCCACCACACCTCAATCTGACAAGGAGTAAGCCATGAACTGGAATGATTTTAACGATGCCGAACAACAAACCTCATTCGACCTGATCCCCAAAGGGACGCTGGCCAAGGTGCGCATGACACTCAAGCCAGGTGGTCACGACGATGCATCGAAAGGATGGACGGATGGCTATGCCTCCGAGAGTTTCGATACCGGCTCGATCTATCTGGCTGCCGAATTCGTCGTGCTCGAAGGCGAATATGCCAAACGCAAGCTGTGGAGCAACATCGGCCTGCATTCTGCCAAGGGCGATGC
>JACPYR010000056.1 GCA_016195965.1 Nitrosomonadales bacterium
AGGCTGGTCAGGGGATGTCGGCGAGGACTGTTTGAGCACGCAGTGCGAGTTCCGCAGCCGCCTGACCAGTCGAGCAACGCAGGGTACCCCGCAGGGGCGGTAAACCGGGGTCGCCTTTTCTTTGGTTACTTTATTTTGGCGAAGCAAAAGAAAGTGACTAGCTGCCGGGCTACCCCCGGCAATGTTGATTTGTTTTTGTCATTCACCCTTCGACAAGCTCAGGGCGAACGGTCTGAGATGCGAGGAATTTAACTAGCCGTTCACCCCAAACATCATCCGCTTCGCGACGAATTTTTTCGCGAACGGCAGGCAGTCGAGAACGGTGAGCGCGAGCGCTCGGCCAGTGCCGAGCAGCGGCAGGTCGTTGGAGAACAGGCGCACCAATCCATCGGTGAAGCGTATCCCGGCTTCGCGGTCGGTGCGGCGCTGGCTACGGTAGGCGGCCAGCATCGCCTCTGTGCCTAGCGCTTCCGGCGCGGCATCAAGTATTTCCTGCGCCAGTTCCCACGCGTCGCGCAGTCCCATGTTGAAACCCTGCCCGGCCACCGGGTGCATGGTTTGCGCGGCATTGCCGAGCAGCACGGTGTGCGGCATCGGGGTCTGTTGCGGGGCGCGCTTCAAGCCCAATGCGTAGCAGCTGCGCTTGCCTGCGGACAGGAATTTTCCGACGCGATCTCCGAAGTGCGCATGCAATTCCTGCAAAAACTTTGCATTGTCCCAGGCCAGCATTTCCTGCGCGCGCTGATGCGGCGCAGTCCATACCAGCTCATAACCATCCTTGAACGGCAACAGCGCCAACGGCCCCTGCGGGGTGAAGCGTTCGTAGGCCATCTCTGCCTGCGGCGCGGAGCAGGTGACGTGGGTGACCAGCGCGCTCTGCCCGTAGTCGTGCACTTGCGGCGGGAATTGTTGCGCCAGCAGTTGGCCGCCATCGGCCACCACCGCGAGGCGCGCATCCAAGGTGTAGTCGATTCCGCCGTATTGAAAGGTGATGTGTGCCCCCTCTGCCTCGGCGCGCAGCCGAGTGACCGCCGCTCCGGAGAGGAAGGCATAATTTCCCTTGCCTTTGCGCGGAGCGGGGCTGAAAGAAAGCGCCTGCTGCAAGGCAGATTGCAGCGCGGTGTAGGGCAACACATAGCCGAGTTCGGGCACTTTCAGCTCGTCCGCGCGCAACACCGCGCGACCGAAACTTTGTTTTTGCGAGATGTGGATCGTGCGTATAGGCGAGACGTCATGCAGCGCACCCCAGACCCCGAGGCGTTCCAGCAGCAAGCGGCTGCCATAGGACAAGGCCAGCGCGCGCGCGTCGTTGCCGGCAGAATCTGCGGCACGCGCTTCCAGCGCGCAGACATTCAGCTTGCTGTCGCGCAGCGCCAGTGCCAGCGCGGCTCCGACCGGCCCCCCGCCGATGATGGCGATGTCGCAGCTGAGGCGCTGCGCGATCTGTTGTGCGGCAAATTTACCGTGTCCCATGTCTCACTCCCCGTGTGCCGTAGCGCGGCTCCCTATACAGCAGTTCGACAGCGGCTCATGTGTAATGCCCATGGTTTATCGCCGCATCAACGCTTCAATATCCCGCACCGATTTCGGGGCGGCTTCGGTCAGCACTTCATTGCCTTGTGCGGTGATCACCACATCGTCCTCGATGCGGATGCCGATGTTCCATAACTCGCTAGGAACATCGTCGGCGGGGCGGATGTAGCAACCAGGCTCTACCGTCAGCACCATGCCCGGTTGCAGCGCGCGCCAGTTGCCGCCGCTCTTGTAGTCGCCGACATCGTGCACGTCCATGCCCAGCCAGTGGCCGGTGCGGTGCATGTAAAATTTCTTGTAGGTCTCGCTCGCCAGCACGGTATCCACGCTGCCCTCGCAGAGTTTGAGATCGATGAAACCTTGTGCCAGGACGCGCAGCGCGGCATCGTGAGGGTCATTCCAGTGGCTTCCGGGCCGGGCTGCGCCAATCGCGGCTGCCTGCGCGGCCAGCACGATCTCGTACACCTCTTTCTGCGCGGCGCTGAACCTGCCATTGACGGGGAAGGTGCGCGTGATGTCCGAGGCGTAACCATCCAGCTCGCAGCCCGCATCTATCAGCAGCAGGTCTCCGTCGCGAAGCTGCGCGTTGTTCCCCACATAGTGCAGCACGCAGGCATTTTCACCGCCGGCAACGATGGAGGTGTAGGCGGGGTGGCGCGCGCCATGGCTGCAAAATTCATGCAGCAGTTCCGCCTCGACCTGATATTCGAATTGGCCGGGACGCGTGAACCGCATCGCGCGCTGATGCGCCGCCGTGGATATCGCGGCGGCGCGGCGCATGATGTCCAGCTCGTGCTCATCCTTGAACAGGCGCATTTCATTGAGCAAAACGCGCACGTCGCGAATTTCGTCCGGCGCGCGTATGCCGCTGCGAACCTTCTCCTGGACGGCGCCGCGCAGCCTGAGGATACGCTGATCCCAGGAGGCGTCTCTGCCCAAAGGGTAGAACAGCGCAGGTTGATCGCCCATCAGCTCGATCAATTTTTCGTCCAGTTGCGCGATCGGATAGGCCGCGTCGAAACCGAATTGCTCGCGGGCGGCGTTCGGGCCGTGGCGATAGCCATCCCAGATTTCGCGCTCCAGATTTTTTTCGCGGCAGAACAGAATGGACTGCGGGGGACTATCATTGTCCGGTCCTGCCACCAGCACCAGCACCGCCTCCGGCTCGTTGAAGCCGCTCAGGTAATAAAAGTGGCTGTCGTGCCGGTAACTGTAATGCGTGTCGGCATTGCGCGCCACCTCCGCTGCGGTGGGGATGATGGCGATGCCGCGCTGCATTTGCTTCAACAAACGGGCGCGGCGTTGGGCATAAGTGGCGGGATCAAAGTTCATGGCGCATTGTGCAGCGAACGAACCTGGCTGTCGAGCTCGGCCAGACGCTGCGGTGTGCCCACGTCCACCCACAGGCCGTGATGATGTTCGCCGCCGACTTTTCCGAGTGCGATCTGTGCGCGCAGCAACGGGGCCAGCGGCGCAATGCTGCCGCGCGGAATGCCGGCGAACAAGCCGGGTTGATAGAGCCCGATACCGCTGAAAGTCAGTCGTGAAGATTGAGGATTGGGGAGCGAGGAGCGAGGAGCTGAGGCCGCTGCCACGGTCACACGGTCACCCGCCAGTCCAAAATCGCCATCGGGATGGTGGGGCGGATTATCGACCAGCACCAGATGCACGGTATCGCCTTGCGCTTTCATCACTGCGGCGTATCGATACAGCTCGGCGAAATCGTAGTCGCAGAAAATATCGCCGTTGATGACGGCGAAGGGCATTCCCTCACCCTCAGTCCCTCCCCCGGAGGGGGAGGGAAGCAGGAATGGCAGCGCATAGGCGATGCCACCTGCCGTTTCCAGCGCCTTGGCTTCTGCCGAATATCGGATATGCGCACCGAACCGGCTGCCGTCGCCCAGTTCCTGTTCGATCTGCGCGCCAAGATGGGCGTGGTTGATCACCAGGTCGGTGATGCCCGCCCGCACTAATCTTTCGATATGCCAAACTATCAGCGGTTTGCCGCCAACCTTGAGCAAGGGTTTGGTGGTATGATCGGTAAGCGGCCGCATGCGTTCGCCGCGCCCCGCCGCCAGTATCATCGCCATCATGGGTTTGTGTCTTTCACGATTGCTCTTTCTCCCGTTCACGGGGGAAAGGTGGATAGGGGGAGATGCGCAGCATCAAAATGTATATCCTGTTTGCTCGTCGCGCGGTTCCAATTCGTCGAGCAAGTTGAGCAGAGGCTTCAGGTCGATGTAGCGTGCGCAGGCGCGGCGCAAATAGTCCATCACCAGCGGCATATCCTTCAGGTAGCCTTCCTTGCCATCGCGGTGATACAGGCGCGCAAAAATGCCGAGCACCTTGATGTGGCGCTGCACACCCATCCATTCGTAGTCGCGGTAGAACGCGCCGAAATCATCATGCACCGGCAAACCGGCCTGGCGCGCCTTTTCCCAATAGCGTATCAGCCAGTCGATGATCTGCGCTTCTTCCCAATGGATGTAGGCATCCTTGAACAACGAGGCGAGATCGTAGGTGATCGGGCCATATACCGCATCCTGAAAATCAAGAATGCCCGGGTTGGGTTCGGTCACCATCAGGTTACGCGAGTGATAGTCGCGGTGCACATAGACGCGCGGCTGTGCGAGATTGCTGGCGAGGATGAGCTGGAAAACGGTTTCCAGTTTGGTGCTCTGCTTTTCGTTCAGCGTGTAATTGAGATGCTTCGCGATATACCATTCGGGAAACAGGTTCAGTTCGCGGCGCAGCAGCGCTTCGTCGTAGGGCGGCAGTTCGTTCTCACGCGAGGCGAGCTGGATTTTGATCAGCGCGTCGGTGGCAGCGCCATAAAGGCGCTTCGCGACAGCGATATTTTTACCGTGCAGGGCTTGCAGGTAGGTGGTGTTGCCCAGGTCGGACAACAACAGAAAACCCTGCTCCAGGTCTTGCGCATACACATGGGGAACATGGGTTCCGGCATTTTCAAACAATCCGGCCACGTGCAGAAAAGGACGGCAGTCCTCGTGCTGCGGCGGGGCGTCCATCACCACGCGTGTATGCCCATCCGCGAAGGTGGCGCGGAAATAGCGGCGGAAACTGGCATCGGCCGAGGCCGGGGCGAGCGTGAACGATTCGTCGGGAAACAGGCTGTGCAGCCATAGGCTGAGTTGTTGCTGGCGTTGCATGTGGGGTTACCGAATATACTTGATGTTAAACTGGCGTGATTTTATCACCTTACTATTTGCTTCGCGTTATGCGGTTCCGATTTAATTATCCATTCGTCCTATTGCTGCTTGGCTTTGCGTTGCGCGCTCACGCAGACGCAAGCCTGGCCGGTGTGCCGGCGGAAATTAATCCTGCCGCATCAACCCGGCAGGATGAGACGACGGTGATTGAGGCCGACAGCCTGATGGGAAAAACAGAAGATCATATCGAAGCGACCGGAGGCGCCAGGTTGCGCCAGGACGGGCAGGCCATCCGTGCAGACAGCCTGCGGCTCAGGCAGGATACCCATGAAGTCGAGGCACAGGGTGCGGTGATGCTCGAGCAGGATGGCAATACCATCAGCGGCCCGCGCCTCAGATTCAACATGAATACCGGCGCGGGAACCATGGAGCAGCCGCATTTTTACCTGAAGGAAAACGAAGCGCGCGGCACCGCAGATGTGCTGAATGTCCAAGACCGCCTGCATTACAGCCTGGGCAACGCAACTTACACGACATGTCCGGCGGGCAATCAGGACTGGCAGATGAACATGAGTGCGCTGGAGATAGATCGCGAACGGCAAATCGGCGTGGCCAGAAATGCTTCGGTGGAGTTTAAGGGCATACCCATCTTGTATTCTCCCTGGATGGACTTTCCGCTGAACAGCCAGCGCAAGTCCGGATTGCTGGCCCCGGTTTTTGGCGGCACGGTCAAGGGCGGCAGTGAAGTGACGCTACCCTTTTACTGGAACATTGCGCCTAATTTTGACGCCACCCTTTCTCCGCGCGCGATGGCCAAGCGCGGCTTGATGTTCAACAACGAGTTTCGTTACCTGGAGCCCGGCTTTGACGGTGAGATGCATTTGGATTTCCTGCCCAATGACGCCATGGCAAACCGCAACCTTGGACGCTTTGCGCTGACCCACAAACAAAAGATAGACCACAACTTAAGCGGCTATGTGAATTTCAACCGGGTAGGAGATGACGACTATTTTCGCGATCTGGGCGATGCGGTCAACGCAACCTCTCAGGTCAACCTGTTGCAGGAAGGCGGGGTTAAATTCGACTCGGACAAGTGGACGGCGGTCATGCGGGCACAACGCTATCAAACCCTGCAAGATCCTATTGCGCCTATCGTCGAACCTTATGCCCGTCTGCCGCAACTGACGCTGAATAGCCGGCAAAGTTATGCCCGCGCGAACCTTGAATTTCAGGGCGAATATATAGATTTCAGCCATCCCACCCTGGTCAATGCGCGGCGACTGATGCTGTATCCCAGCATCAGCTATCCGCTGGTGAATGAGTCCGCATTTTATGTGACGCCCAAAGTGGCCTTGCATAGCATTTATTACTCATTGGGTGCGAATAATGCGGGTAATTTCGCGAATGCATCGAGCAGCTTGCCGCTGTTCAGCGTGGACAGCGGCGTCGCATTTGAGCGAGAAGGTAAATTGCTCAACAGCAATTATGTGCAGACCCTGGAACCGCGCGCTTTTTATGTGTATGTGCCGTACAAGGACCAGTCGTCATTGCCAAACTTTGATTCGGCACAGGCCGATTTCAGCTTTACCCAGATGTTCATGGAAAACCGTTTTTTCGGCAACGACCGTGTCGGCGATGCAAACTATCTCACGCTGGCCATGACTTCTCGCTGGCTGGAACAAGAGAACGGCATGGAACACCTGAAGATGATGATAGGCGAACGGGTCAGCTTCAGCACGCCTCAGGTCAATCTGGTCACCCCTGCGACGACGACCAACAAATCGGATATCCTGCTGGCGCTGGCCGGCCGCGTGACCAATACCGTGCTGCTGGACGGTGAATTTCAGTTTGATCCGAATGAGTCGCATGCGCAACGCTACAACCTCGCTGCGCACTATCGCCCCGAGGCCGGCAAGGCGCTCAATTTCGGCTATCGGTTCACCCGCAACACCCTGCGCCAAGTCGATATCTCGACGCAATGGCCGCTGTTCGACCGATGGCACTCCGTGGCCCGCTGGAATTATTCTTTGCAGGACGCCAGAATTCTGGAGGCGATAGGCGGGCTTGAGTATAATCAAGACTGCTGGATGCTGCGTCTCGTGGCGCAGCGCTTTGCCACCGCAACGCAGGAATCCAATACCACTTTTTTTGTGCAGCTCGAGTTGAATGACTTTGTTCAAGTTGGCATGGATCCCTTAAAGTTGCTCAAACAGAGCGTACCCGGATATTCCAAATTGAACGATAAATCCACCCTGCCATCCCCGCAAGATGCTCGTTGATAACCGAAAGAAAATGATGCCAATAAAAACTCTCGCGATGTGCTGCCTATTGCTGGCGGCTCAGGCAGTCTATGGCGCAAATGCCCCGCAGGCTGCCAAGACCACGCACCAACCGGACGTTCCGCAATCTGGCGCTGCCGAAGAGGAGGCTGATCAACCGGAAATGGAAACCCTGCCAAAATTGGACCCGCAGCAGCAAATAGGAAAAATTGATGCGGTGATCGCGGTGGTCAACGACGATGTCATTACCCGCCACGAACTCGAAGAACGCGTCCGCGAGGTGGTGCGACAATTGCGCAAACAGGATACGCCGTTGCCGGCGGCTGATGTGCTGGAAAGGCAGATTCTCGAACGCATGATCACCGACATGTTGCAAGAGCAGTATGCCAGGGAAACCGGCGTGCGCGTGGACGATACGCAATTGAACCTGGCGATCACCCGTATCGCGCAACAGAATAATTTTCCGTCGCTGGCGGAATTCCGCACCCGGCTGGAAGCGGATGGAGTGAATTACAAAAAATTCCGCGAAGAAATCCGCAGCGAAATCATCGCCACGCGCTTGCGCGAGCGCGAGGTTGAAAGCAAACTGGCCATCAGCGAAGGCGAGATAGACAACTATCTCGCCAACAAGGCCAGGATAGGCAGCGCTGGGGAGGAATTCCATCTCGCGCATATTATGGTGGTGGTGCCGGAACAGGCCAGCGCGGAAAAAATCCAGGCCGCACGCGAACGTGCCGAGCAGGCTCTGGGCAAGTTGAAGGAAGGCGCGGATTTCGCGCAAGTAGCAGCCGGCGTTTCTGATGCCAAAGACGCGCTGAAGGGTGGCGATTTGGGCTGGCGGCCCGGTGATAGCATCCCCCCGCTGTTCATGAACGAATTGCAGAATATGAAAACCGGCCAAATCTCTGCCGTGTTGCGCAGCGCGAGCGGCTTCCATATCTTCAAGCTGGTGGAAAAACGTAACGCCAATGCGCCGGTAGTCATCACGCAAACCCATGCGCGACATATCCTGATCAAGACCAGCGAGATCGTGCCCGAAGCTGAAGCCAAGAAACGCATCATGGAAATCAAACAAAACATCGAAGCCGGCGCGGATTTTGCCGAACAGGCCAAACGCTATTCTCAGGATGGCAGCGCGCAACAGGGTGGTGATCTGGACTGGATATCCCCAGGCCAGACCGTGCCTGAATTCGAAGAGACGATGAATAAATTGCAGCCCGGACAAATCGCTACGGTACAGTCGCAATTCGGCTGGCATCTGATCCAGGTGCTGGAGCGACGCAATGCAGACGTCAGCGAAAAGCAAAAGCGGCAACGCGCACGCATGGCCATAGGAACGTTCAAATCCGACGAACTGTTTCAGGACTGGCTGCGCCAATTGCGCGACCGTGCCTTTGTCGAATATCACCTCGAAGAGAATAAGTAGTCCGTGAATGAAACCGCGCCTTTAGCCATCACCGCCGGAGAACCGGCGGGCGTAGGCCCCGATCTGTGCGTGCAGCTTGCCGCCGCACCACCCGCCACGCCTTGCGTGGTCATTGCCGATAAAACACTGCTGCAACAGCGCGCCGCACAACTCGGTTTCCCGTTGCAGATACGCGAATTTTCCGCGCCACTTAACCAGGCACCTCAACCCAACACGCTGACCGTTCTTCATGTGCCGCTTGTGGCGGAATGTCAGCCCGGGATTTTGAATTCGGCCAATAGCGCCTATGTGCTGGCCACGCTGCGCCGCGCTACGCAAGGCTGTCTGGCCGGAGAATTTTCCGGCATGGTCACCGCCCCGGTCCACAAGGGCATCATCAACGATGCGGGCTTCGCATTTACCGGGCATACCGAGTTTCTCGCCGAACAAACCCATACTCCACTGGTGGTGATGATGCTGGTCGGCGGCGGAATGCGCGTCGCGCTGGCCACGACCCACCTTGCCCTCAAGGAGGTGCCTACAGCAATCACCGCGCCTTTGCTTGAAAAAGTTTTGCGCATCATTCAGCATGACTTGCGGCTGCGATTCGGCATTGCACGGCCGCGCATCCTGGTGGCTGGCCTGAATCCCCATGCGGGCGAGGATGGATATCTGGGCCGCGAAGAAATCGAGGTGATGATACCGATGCTGGATAAATTGCGCGCCGAAGGTCTTAATCTCAGTGCCCCCTTGCCCGCAGATACTTTATTCACGCCGCAAAAACTGTCGCAATGCGATTGCGTGCTGGCCATGTATCACGATCAAGGTCTGCCGGTGTTGAAGCACGCCAGTTTCGGGCAAGGCGTAAACGTCACGCTCGGCCTGCCCATCGTGCGCACATCGGTGGATCACGGCACCGCGCTGGAGCTGGCGGGCTCCGGCAAGGCCGAAAATGGCAGCCTGCTCGAAGCAATCAGGCTCGCGGCGAAAATGGTTCAATGCGAACATCCGGCGCGACGATCTGCATGAACCTGAAAAACTTAGTCAACCACAGAGAACACAGAGATCACCGAGATAAAGCAGACGGTTGCACCAAGAGATTGACGCACCTTTGGGGTGAGCATATAGAAGCGCGTGGAATCGCCGCTCTCTCTGTGTTCTCTGATAAAACGACTAGCCATTCCACTAGGCCGCCAAAATACGGCAGCCAAGTGGCTGGTTATGTGGCTTGAATTGCGGTTTTTAGGTTGAAACCAGCCGCAGATTAAATCGGCCAGCCGTCCCCGGTGAGGGGAAGGTTTTGCAACTTTTCAGATGTTTAATTTATGAACCATAAAGCCAATAAACATTTTAGTTTCGGCATCACACGCAGAGCGTATGAGCCTGCACTGAAACGCCTGCACAGACAGTCAAGATGAGTCATCAAGCAAAAAAACGTTTTGGGCAGAATTTTCTGGTCGATGAGCAGATCATCGCCGCTATCGTTAGCGCGATCCGTCCAAAGCCGCAGGACAACATGGTCGAAATCGGCCCGGGACTGGGCGCGCTGACACGTCCGCTGCTGAAAATATTAAATCACCTGCATGTGGTCGAAATCGATCGCGACATCATTGCGCGGCTGGAGCACGATTATCCCCAGGGCCATGAAAAATCCAAACTGACTATCCATGCCGGAGACGCGCTGGAATTCGACTTTGCGACGTTACCTATGCCGTTGCGCATCGTCGGCAACCTGCCTTACAACATTTCTTCACCGCTGCTGTTCCATTTTGCCGCGTATGCCGGGCGTATTCTCGACATGCATTTCATGCTGCAAAACGAAGTGGTCGAGCGCATGGTCGCGGAACCTTCCACGCCGGAATATGGCCGGCTGTCGGTGATGCTGCAATACCGCTTCCACATGGAAAAGCTGCTGGATGTGCCGCCCGCATCGTTCCGCCCCGCACCCAAGGTCGATTCCGCAATCGTGCGCATGATTCCGTTACCGGCGGACGAAATTGCCGTGCGCGATGAAAAGTTGTTTGCCGCGATCGTCAGGACAGCATTCGGGCAACGCCGCAAGACCCTGCGCAACACGCTGCGCGGCTATTTGCTTGAGACGGATTTTGCAGAGTTGGGAATTGACGCGCAGTTACGCGCCGAAAATCTGGCGGTGCCGGATTTCATCAAGGTGGCGAATTATCTGAGTACCAGAACTCAGCAAGCGTAATCCGGCTCCAGAGTCAGGACACACGCCGCCCTGAACGGCTCAATAGCTGTGAAACCGAATCGCATTGCGGCCCTCCCTCTTGGCCTTATACATCGCCATATCGGCACACTTGAGGATTTCTTCCAGGGATGTCTCGTGATTGACGAATAGCACGATGCCGATGCTCGCCGAGCATTGATGGGATACGTGTGCCTCCGTCAGATCTTTTATCCGGATGGACAAGGCATAAGGTTCCGACAGAATGGCACGAATTTTTTCCGCAATGGCGCTGGCTTGCACGATAGACTCGCTTTTACTCGCATCCAGCTCTCTGAGCATGACCACGAATTCATCCCCGCCAAAACGTGCAACCGTGTCTTCCTCCCGTACACAACTGACCAGGCGGCGCGCCACTTCGGTTAGCAGCAAATCGCCTACGGCATGACCGTACTGGTCATTGAGCGGCTTGAAATTATCCAGGTCGATGAACATCACCGCACCATAGCGGTTGCTCCGCTTGCTGGCTGCCATAGCCTGGCTCAGACGATCGGTAAACGTACGACGGTTAGGCAACTTGGTCAGTACGTCGTAATAGGCCAGGCTCTTGACTTCATTCTCGATGGCCTTGCGCAACGTGATGTCGGTATAAGTGGCGACGTAATAGGCGATCTCGCCCGACTCGTTGTTCACCGCAGTGATGGTGACCCATGCTGGATAAACATCGCCATCCTTGTGCCTGTTCCAGATTTCACCCTGCCAACCTCCCTGACGAACGATGCTTTCCCACATCTCGGCATAAAAATCGTCGTGTTGGCGGCCTGACTTTAGCAGTCGTGGCGTTCGGCCCACGGCCTCCTTATCCGAATAGCCGGTGATTTTGGTAAAAGCGCTGTTGACCCGCAGGATCTCGCCCTTGGAGTCTGTCACCATCATGCCCTCATGCGACTCAAAAACGATCGCCGCTATACGTGTAGCTTCCTCAACCTGATAATGCAAGTTTGCGCATTCCTGTTCCAACTGCTCTGTCATGTCATTGATTCCGCGCGCCAGAATGTCGAGCTCCGTTACTTCTGCTGGCACGGCAACACGTGCTTCCAGGTGCCCTCTGCCTATCATCTGCACAACTTTGCTCAACTCGCGGATAGGTGTAGTGATGCGGCGGCTAACCAAGTAGGCCAGCGCCATGGAAAACATCAAAAATATCACCGTCACGCCCACCGTCACCCATTGCATCTGTGACTTGAGCTGCTGCGTGCTCTCCTTGCTTATTTCTATAATGACCGCGCCTATTGGTTGGTCGGCGGGCTTACCCCGGATATCATCCAGCGCTACTTGCGTCGGAATGATGGGCTGATAAATCCATATGCTCTTCCTGCCGCTGAACAGCGGGTGCGTTAAATTGACCAATTCTTTAATTTTGCCGATGCGCGCCTGTCTGCTTGTAGCGGACTGCGATGCCGATTTTTCCCCTGTTATGGCTTCTTCAGCCCCCTCGGAAAACTCTCCCGCCTCGATCCAGCTTTTTGACACATCGCTAAGTATCAGCGCGCCGTGTATATCCGGTTGTTGCAATACGCCCTGCGCAAGGCTGTACAGGAAGGCCTGATTATTGGAAAACACGCCGTATTCGCCACTGGAAGCCAGCTGACGTGCAACCAGCTTGCCGCGCTCCATCAAGTCGCGGTCCAGGTCGGATGCTCGCACGCTTAAAAAATACGCCCCCAAACCGATAGCCATCATCAATAGCGGCAGCAATGTCAACACACCAACGTACCGCCGGATACTCAATTGTTTCATGGGCTGCTTTCCCTAGCTTTATCCATCCGATTGCGTATGGCCTCCGGGGAGGGCAATTCGATTTCCAACGAACGCGCCACCTGTTGATTTAACGCAATGCTGTAGTTAACCGGAAACTGCGGCTCGGGCAACTGCCCGGTCCGCTCGTAGGAAATCACCACCGCACCGGCTTGTGCAGCCAATTGTTCCGGCGTAGAAAAAACTGCGCCCAGCGCACCGGCATTAACGTAAGCCTGCGACAAGCCGATCAAGGGAATACGGTGGCGATAACTGGTCAACAAAATGTTGCGGATAGTGCTGCTGCTATAAATCACGCCATCTGGCACCGCCAGCAATGCATCGCTGCTGGTCAGTACGCTCTCCAATTTGGCAAACAACTCCGCAGAGGATTCGACTGGCTGGGCAACCAGCGAACTGCCCCGATGGGCAATGACCTGGCGCAGGCGCGGTACATCGAGGTGGGCCTCCGGCGAGTACAGCAAGCCGATCTTGCGCAGGTCGGGTAGCATGGCACGCAAAAAATCAATCCGCCGCGCCCAGGGCTGATCGAGATAAACAGCGGAAAATGTATGAGTCTTTTTGCGGGTAGGGATTTGTGCTAGCAGCTTTTCAAAACCAAACTGGGGAACCATCACGGCCAAAACCGGAATGTCCGCTTGAGCAGCGGCCAGCTCCGTGGCCTTCATGCCAACGGCAACAATCAAGTCAGCTTGCTGCCCATCTTGGGGAAATTGCCCGGCCAGCACTGTCGCCTGCACCGGGACCGGCAAATTTTTGCTGAGTACGTCTGCGAAGGATTGATACGGGGGCGTATTGTCGCTTAATACTACCAGCACTTTCAGGGGCTCCGCCCAGCCTGTCTCAGCAATGGTAACTAGCAGCCCAAGCAACAGCGCGCCGATCAACCTCCTTTCGAAGTTTAATGCAAAATGCATATGGCAGGACGTTCGACACAACCACGTTGATTGAAAACGTAGGTGGCAATATTTAAACCGCAAAATATATTTGCCATTACTACACCAAATGATTCAGCGAAAAGATGGCAATCATACTCTTTGTTCGTGATATCGAGAAAAGTCGGTAACTGGTGAAATCAATAAACCACTCTATCTGCAAGGTAGTAACAAGGCAACCATGTAGATTTTATGGTTTTCATAATAATATTCACCTCTATCCAAATCCACTCTACGGATCATCACATATGAATTATTCGCGCATTTTGCAGCTGCTATGTATCGCAGGATTCATGCTCGGAAAACAAAGTGCGCACGCCACCGATGAGGAGGCTCTTTTGGGTCAAATTCGGCCTGCGTCTGAGCTGGTCATGGGACATGGGCTTAGCGCGATATGGACGCTGCCGCTGGTGGCAACCCAATATCAGCCCGCACAACCAACTCCGACGATGCAAGCGGCCATGCAGGCGCAGCAGGAAGGCCGTTTTCTCGATGCATTGATCCTGCTCGACGAGGCGCGCAAGAACAGCCTGTTTGAGGCGGATACCGAGGCCGAGATGAATTTGCTGCGCAGCAGCTTTTTGCTGCAAGGCGAGCAGTCACAGCAAGCGATAGAAATACTCAGCCCGCTTCTTGCCAACACAAGGCATGCTGCCGATACCTACGCGCTCACCGCGATGGCTCATTTGCAGCAGGGGCGCTTGCAGCAAGCGCTGGATGCGGCACGGCACGCGCATGACCTGAGTGTGCAAGATTCTGGCATCTTGCCGCATCTTGCGCTGTCCTATGCCTTGCAAGGTTCGGGACGTTTGGCCGAAGCACGCCAGGAAATACACGTCTTCAATACCATGAGCCATGCGCCTCAATCCGCAATCGCGCTGGCGCGCGAGGCCGAACTCGCGCTGACGCTAGATCAGATCGACGCGGCCAGAACGCTGCTGGTTCAGGCGCAAGCATTGGATGCCACGCACCCCTATGTCATCTCCGTGAGCGGCTTGGTCCACTTGATCGACGGACAGGCAGATAAGGCCAAAGCCGCGTTTGCAACCGCCTTGCAACGCGACCCCAAGGATGCCAAGACCCTGTTGGGTCTGGGTTTGGCCGAAGTAAAGCTGGGCAATCTCCAGGCCGGACAGAAAAAATTACAGGCGGCGAATGAAGCCGATCCGGGTAACGCGCTGATACTCACTTATCTGGGCCGCGCACAACAGCAACTCGGCCTGCATGAAGCAGCCAGGGCCAGCTGGCACAGCGCGCAACTTGCCGACCCCGATGACCCCGCGCCCTGGCTGTATCAGTCGCAGGCCGAGTTGCAAACTAACCGTCCGCTGCAAGCGCGCGCCAGCCTGCGCGAGGCACAGGCCCGTTCTGCCTATCGCTCGGTTTATCGGGGCGAACAGTTGCTCAGGCAAGACGAGCAGCTATTGCTGGCCAATCTAGCCGAGATACAGCGCCGTCTGGGACTGAATAGCCTCGCCTTGCAAACCCTGTCCGCTACGTCCGGCGCAAACGATTTGGCCAGAAACCAAGCCGAAGTGCTGCAAGGTCAGCGTTTCGGCGAATCGGCGCGGCGCAGCCTGATGCTGCAAAGCCTGTTCAACGACATGCAGGGTAACCTGCCGGCAGAGTTAGACAGCTATGGCGACGGCGCGGGGCAGACCGGCGCAAGCGTTCCGCAGCATGGCGTGATCAGCGGCCTCAATGCCACGCAAGCCAGCTACAATAATTATGATAGCCTGTTTAACCCGCATACCCGGCTGGAAGCCGACGCCATCGGCGCAAGCCAGAATAGCCGGGGTGAACAAATTCGTCTGGGAGCGGGCGGCGATACGCTGGGCCTGAGCCTGTCCGGACTGCAATTCAAAACCGACGGCAATGCGCCATACAACAACCTGGATAACCGCAACGCGCAGGCCACCGTGCAATGGCAGCCGAGCAAATCCACACAGGTATTTGTGTCCTACCAGTCTTTTAATTCTCTGCACGGCGAGACACGCTATCCAGCCGACCCGCTGAACTTCGGCGAATATCACCAGATCGAAGACAGCAGCAGCGTCACGCGCCTGGGACTGCGCCACAGCCTGAGCGATCACAGTGAGCTGCGCGGATTATTCAGCCGCCAGCAGACCAGACAGACCGACAATTGGGAATGGATCGCCAACACGCCTCCTTACAGTGCGATGCCGTGTTGCGGACCCGCGCTGCCTTTCCCGCAAATGACGAATTATCTCAGCAGCAAAGCGCAAGGCGCGGAACTGCAATATCGCTTTAACGGTACAGGCCATGCGCTGCAATGGGGTGCCAGCGCGGTACGCGCGCCACTCTATGGGACTTTTTTTGACCCCGCCGTCCTGACCAATGTCGCGCAACAGTTCTATGTGGACTGGCAGCAGATGCTGAGCCCTTATTGGCAACTTCAGGCTGGGTTGGCCTGGGGCAGGAACGACAAGGAGTTCGGCGCAGCCAGCACTTCCCTGCAGCGCTGGCTGCCCAAGCTGGGCATAGTTTACACACCGGACAGCGCCGCCCATGCGCGCCTCGCCGCTTGGCGGGGCATGGACGATGGGGCAGTGGGCAACGCCGCGCTGGCGCCGGCCACGCTGGCGGGCATCGTGCTGCACCGCCCCGGCGATAACTACAAGCTGGTGCAAGGCGTAGCGTTGGGCGCGGACAAACAACTGGATGCCGCATGGCTGCTGGAAGGGTTAGCCCAGCAGCGCTGGGCCGACGAACCGGTCAGCGGGGCACAGCGCATGGCCCGAACGCAGCTCGACGAGTCGCGGCTGGCGTTGCACTGGCAACCCGGCTATCACTCATTGAACGTGACTCTGGCTTATGACGCTGAACGCATCCAGAATGACACGAATACTTTCCAGGCAGATTCCATCACGATGCAGCAGTTGCGCTCGCAGCAATTAGGGCTGCGCTGGTTCGCCGGCGCGCAATGGACGGCAAACCTGGCATGGAGCCATAACCGGGTCGCCGCCACTCAGCAATCGTCGGATAGCAACTTCAACCCCATCCTGCTCGATGTTCAGGAGGGTTTCGATCAAGCCGATGCCAGCCTGAACTGGCAATACAACCGGACGGCGGCCATGGACATCGGGGTGCGCAATGCCACCGGCCGGAGCGTGCCGTACACGGAGACAGACCCGTTGATCCCGCGCTTCAGCAACGGGCGGCTGGCATATGCCAAGCTTAAGCTGGCATGGTTAAGTGAGTGTTGTTAAGCCGAATTGGGCGTAACATGGCAACCGCGCGGAAAAACAAGATTAGCCGTGTCCGATTTTTCAACCGCAAAGGAGGAGTAACCATGAAACATGTCATGCTGTTTTTGTTAGCCTTGATCGTCGTGCCTGCCTGGGCTGCGGATGCTGCGCCTGCACCAGCTAAAGAACCCGCCGCGCAGTCCGCCCAGCCTGCTGCGCAACACAAGGCCAAGAAAACCAGGAAAGCCAAGAAAAAGCAGGCCGCACCAACTGTTGCCACTACCGCTGCCGCGTGTTATCAACTGACTTGTGGCGGCGTCACGGGATGTTTCTATAAAGGATGCACGGGTTCCTGTACAGGCTGCTGACGGCTCGCCCTGCGTTCGCGGTGAACCACGCAATAGGTTCTGCGGGCTTGAAGCTACGAACGCGGGGCGGTTTCCTCAGAAGTTGAGTGTCAGTTTAGCGTAGCTGGTGCGGTTGAAAACATTGGTGGCGATGTATTCGCTGTAATCGGTGTTGAACAGATTCTGGATCACCAGAGCCGCTTCACCCCTTGCGCCCCGGTCTATCTGGAAGGACTTGGCCAGGCGCAGATCGGTGCGCTGATGCTGCGGTTGCAGGTCAGTAGTGGTTGATCCGCTACGGTCAGCCGGAAACGAGGCGCTTTGATTGTAGTAATTCAGGCTGAATGAATAGTCCCCGAATTTTTGCGTATACATCATGCCGAATTGCTGTTCTGGCATATTGCCCATGTATCCATTGAGGTCTGTGCTGATCCGATTGCGTGAATAATTGAAAATAACCCGCGCCTGATCCGCGAGCCGGTATTCGATGCTGGTCTCCAATCCGCTTTGTCCCATCGGTATGGAGGAGTTGGTGAAACCCGGAGGGGTGCTGGAAATAATATCGCTGTATTGATCATGGAAAACCCTCAAATCAATACTCACTCCATCATCAACCAATTTACCGAGATAGCCTATTTCCTGCGACCACACCTGTTCCGGCCTTAGCCCGCCCATGGCCTTCAAGATTGGATAATTTTGCATGCCAAAGGCAAGCTGCAGCGGCTGCGGCAATGGGTAGCGCCAGTCCCCTTTTTCCTCCAGCATCGCAGGATTACGGTAAGCGCGCGATATTCCGGCACGCAGCGTGTGTGCCGGGGTGATATGGTAATTCAACGCGATTTTCGGTGAAGTGTCCGTCCTGCCTAGGCCGCCGTTTTCCAGCATCACGCCGCTATTCAACAACCATGCCGGGGTGATGCGCCACTCGTCATGCGCAAACAAGCGATATTCATTCTGGCGTATGGGAGTTAAAAAATAATTCGCTGCCTCGACAAAATCGCTACGGTATGCCCCTCCCCAAACCACGCGGTTTGCCTCACCCAGATGAACTGTATGCTGCAGCTCCAGCTCGTGGCGCTCAGACACAATTGAATCGGTGAGCCAAAACTGATTCAATCCTGCATTACTAATTTGTGGGTGATTGGAAAGCGTAGCCTCATCCAAACTTTGCCGGATATGGTAATAACGGGCTTGTACTTCGCCTTGGTTATCAAGGGCGCGCTGCCAGGTTAATTGCTGGAAACTTTCCCCGGCTAATTGATCATGCGGGGTGTTAAGCGGGGCATCATTAAAGCCCTCGCCGCGCACACCCTTGCTGGCACCGATCTGGGCATCAAGATTATCGGTGTAATTGGGGTGATAGTTGGCACGCAAATTTAACAACCGCGTGGCATAGCTATCGTTGCTGAGCGTATCGTTTTGCGGCAAATCATATCTGGGGTCGTAGCCGTTATCTGAGCGGTAGCCCACGGTCAGCCGGTAGTCTAATATTTCGCCGCGCCTGCCAAGATGCGCGGATACATCGGAAGCGCCCTTGTTGCCTTGCGCGGCAGATACACTTGCACCGGCAAGTGCGCCTGCATCGCGGGTGATGATGTTGATCACCCCCTGCAACGAGTTCGCCCCGTGTGCCGCAGCCGAGGGACCGCGCACCACCTCGATGCGCTCAATGTCATCGAGATTGATTGGCAAGGATTCCCAATTTACATCGCTGAAAGGCGCAAGATACACGCTACGCCCATCGATCAGCACTTGCATGCGCCGCGCAAATTGGTCGGACGTGCCATGATAGGACACGATCGCCTGGCTGCCCTTGTAGTAACTGACATACATGCCCGGAACCAGCTTGAACAGATCGGGTATCTTGCGGAAACCGGAGGCAGTTATCATCTCGCGGTCGATCACCGTCATTGCGCTGGGCGCTTCGGACAATGGTTGCGACAAGCGCGAAGCGCTCAGCACAACCGGGAATTCCTGGAAATAACTTTGCTCGCTCGCGCCTTCCGCTGCACAAGCGCTGTGCACAATAGCACCCGTAATCAACACGGCTATAGCTAACCGATATTGGCATGGCATCATCGCATTCCCTTGGTGTTTTTTAATCAAAACGTGAACCAGGCTGGTTACGCTTGCCCCGGTTCAATATTTTTGTATACGCGACAATGGCTGTTGCTACTCAAATATTCATTGCGCATACCTTACACATCCTCTGCGCAAGATACAACCCCGTTGAAATAAATGTTTTTGGCAAGCCCCAAGCCCATCGATTCAACTGACTCCCTGCGCTTCCCTGTCCTTGCCACCGTAGCACTGCACGCAACGCAATGAACGCGTCACCGGGTGATTTCTGATACTATGCGCGCCGCTTTAGAGGTGTGGCGTATCGAGTCCCGGCACTCCGAATATGCACCCATAAACCAAACATGACCAATACTTCAGAACAAACCCACAACGTGCCAGCGAGCTCCGCGGAAGCCGCAGGCGCAGGCCAGGTAGCCCGAGAGGTTAAGCGCCGCCGCACCTTCGCGATCATTTCGCACCCCGATGCGGGTAAGACTACGCTCACCGAAAAGCTGCTGTTGTTCGGCGGCGCGATCCAGATGGCGGGCACCGTCAAGGCACGCAAGAGCAGCCGCCACGCCACCTCAGACTGGCTGGAGATCGAGAAACAGCGCGGCATCTCGGTGGCCAGCTCGGTGATGCAGTTCACCTTCGACGATTGCGTGATCAACCTGCTCGACACCCCCGGCCACCAGGACTTCTCCGAAGACACCTATCGCGTGCTCACCGCAGTGGACGCAGCGGTGATGGTGGTGGATGCGGCCAAGGGCGTAGAGGCGCAGACCATCAAACTGCTCGAAGTGTGCCGCCTGCGCAACACGCCCATCATCACCTTCATCAACAAGATGGACCGCGAAGTCCGCGAGCCGCTGGAGGTGCTGGACGAAATCGAGTCGGTGCTGAAGATCAAATGCGCGCCGGTGACCTGGCCTATCGGCATGGGCAAGCGCTTTCAGGGCGTGTACCACCTGCTCAACGACGAGGTGCTGCGCTTCTCTCCGGGCGAAGCCAAGGCCGGACAGGAAGTGGAAACATTGCGCGGCGCGCAAATCGAGCAACTGGACAAGCTGTGTCCGAGCGAGATGCAGACCATGCGCGACGAGACCGAGCTGGTGATGGGTGCGGGAGCCTCTTTCGATTTGCAGGAGTTTCTCAAGGGCCAGCAATCGCCGGTGTTCTTCGGTTCAGGCGTGAACAATTTCGGCGTGCGGGAAATTCTGCGCGCGCTGGTGGATTGGGCGCCCCCGCCGTTGCCGCGCGCCACCGATGTACGCATCGTGCAGCCCACCGAACCGGCTTTCACCGGCTTCGTGTTCAAGATCCAGGCGAACATGGATCCGAATCACCGCGACCGCATCGCCTTCCTGCGCGTGTGCTCGGGCCGCTACACCTCGGGCATGAAGGTCAAACACAGGCGCACCGGCAAGGAAATGAAACTGGCCAATGCGGTAACCTTTATGGCCAACGAGCGTACCCGGATGGATGAAGCCTACGCGGGAGACATTATCGGCGTGCACAACCACGGCCAGCTGCAGATCGGCGACGTGCTTACCGAAGGCGAGGCGCTCACTTTCAAGGGCATCCCCTACTTCGCTCCGGAACTGTTCAGCCGCGCCAGGCTGCGCGATCCGATGAAGGCCAAGCAGCTGGAAAAAGGCCTGCGCCAGTTGGGCGAAGAGGGCGCGGTGCAGGTGTTCATGCCGCTGGTGGATAACACCCCGCTGATCGGTGCGGTCGGGCAGTTGCAATTTGAGGTGGTCGAACATCGTTTGAAATCCGAATACGGCGTGGATGCAGTCTTCGAGCGCGCCGGCATACATACTGCTCGCTGGGTGACTTGTGCCGACAACAATCATCTCAATGAATTCGTCAAGGCCAACCAGAATCGCTTGGCCCGCGACGTGGACGGCAACTATGCCTACCTCGCCGACACCGGCGTAAATCTGCGCCTGGCGCAGGAACGCTGGCCCAAGGTGCAATTCCACGCCACGCGGGAGCACGGTCAGCAATTGGGCTAATGGATCGCATGAGTTATATTTCGCCTCCGATCATGCTTACGGTACAAAAGCTGCCTTAGCCAGAAATTTACCGCTATTCCTTGCCATGAAAGATATCGCAAAATTCATCTCCGGGTTCAGGCGCTTCCATGACAAATACTTCAGTGCAGGCCATGATCTGTTCGCGCAACTCCAGCAGGGTCAGCGCCCCAAGGCGCTCATCGTGGCCTGCTCCGACTCTCGCGTAGACCCGGCCCTGTTGACCGGCGCAGAACCCGGGGATATGTTCGTGGTGCGCAACGTGGCCAATCTGGTGCCACCCTACGAGCCTGGCGGCAGCTACGCCAGCGTTCCTGCCGCACTGGAATTTGCCGTGCGATCGCTGGAGGTCGAGCATATCATCGTGCTCGGCCACGCCCAGTGCGGCGGAATCAATGCCCTGATGAACAGCGAAGGTCTCGGCGGCGAATTCATCGGAAAATGGGTCAGCATCGCACAGCGGGCCCGCGAACGCGTGCTCGCCGAACTTCCCGGCAAACCTTCCGCCACACAGGCGCATGCTTGCGAACAGGCTTCGATACTGGTCTCGCTGGAAAACCTGCTGACTTACCCCTGGATCGCCGAACGCGTCGAAACCGGACGGATGCAATTGCATGGCTGGTACTTTGACATGGAGACGGGTAGTTTGCTGCGATACAGCCATACCCGGAATGCATTCGAACCTGTGCGTGCCGAACTCGTTACGCAACCGAACCAGCTTAAGTAGCTCACCCAATCTGCCAATCTGATATTTCTGCGTAAGTTTATCGATACAGTGCCGGAAATTGTTTGCGTAACTGCTCCAGCTTGGGCATGTCGTTGAAGACGATGTAAGGCTGGTAAGGATGCAACGCCAGATAGTTCTGGTGATGTTCTTCCGCCGGATAGAACTGCTGCAACGGCACTACCTGCGTGACGACAGGAGCAAAATAAGTGCGAGCTTCGGTGAGCTGCTTGATGTAACCTAGGGCAGATTGTTGCTGCTCTGCGCTGGTATAAAAAATCGCCGAGCGGTATTGGCTGCCGCTATCCGGGCCCTGGCGGTTGAGCTGGGTAGGGTCGTGCGCCACTCTGAAAAATACTTGCAGCAATTGTTGGTAGCTCACCTTCTCCGGATCGAACCGGACGCGCACCGATTCTGCGTGTCCGGTGTCACCATTGCTGACTTGCTCATAATGCGCGGTGGCCGCATTACCACCCGCATAGCCCGACACCACTTCGGACACGCCCTTGACGTGTTTGAACACCGCATCCACACCCCAGAAGCAGCCACCTGCGAATACCGCTGTTTGTTCGGTTGCTGCGGCGGCAACGTTTAGTGTAGTGCCGAAGCCAAGGAAGATCATCACACAACCGCCCAGCAAATAATGTTTGAACATGATCGACTCCTTTCAGGTCTTGTGTTGCGGAACAAAGCGCAGCGCCACGGTATTCATGCAGTAGCGCAAACCCGTAGGCTTGGGGCCGTCGTCAAACACATGGCCCAAATGTGCATCGCACATGGCGCACTGCACTTCGGTGCGCATCATGCCGAACATGCGGTCGACGTTCTCGTGTACATTCTCCGCGGCGATCGGCTGCCAGAAACTCGGCCAGCCGGTGCCCGAATCGAATTTGGTCTTCGCGTCGAACAGCGCATTGTCGCAACACACGCAGCGATACAATCCCGGCTCATGCCTGTCGTAACCCGGCTGCGAAAAGGCGCGCTCTGTGCCCTGTTCGCGCGTCACATGATAAGCCAATGGCGACAGCGTCTTCTTCCATTCGACATCATTGCGCACCTTGTTCAGTGTGGCGCGGCCCAACGGCTTGCCATCATCGGAGAATCGCATGATGGTTATCTTGCCGTCGCCTGAAGAAGTGCCGGCAAACGAGCGTGTCGCGCAAATCGCCGCGATGCCGGATAAGGCGTATAAGAATTGTCTGCGTTGCATGATGGTTCTCCTGTCAGTGAGTCACGTTTCGAGTGCAAATCAGGCATCCGGTTCATGAATCAATGCAAAACCAGTTATGATTCGCTGCCTGTGTATTCGGGCAACGCCGCTAAAAGGTTACAACAATCATCATTGCGAAATTCGGGTGACCCATACCACTGACAATCTGCAAGCGCTGATGCAACAATCGCTGAAAGGCGATCAGCGCGCCTATGCCGCATTGTTGCAGGAAACATCACGCCTGCTGCGCCCGTTTCTGGCGAAGCGTCTCAGCTTCACCAATGAGGTAGACGACCTGTTGCAGGAAATTCTGATCTCCATCCACAAAGCGCGCCATACCTATGACGGCAAACGTCCGTATAAGCCCTGGGCATATGCCATTGCCCAATTCCGTCTGCGGGATTATTTGCGCGCGCATTATTCCGATCAGCTACACCGTGCCGACGATTTATCAGAACTGGAAGAGTATTTGCATGAGGAAGTAACCGAAACGGCCATCTCATACGAATCCATCAGCGGGGAAGTGCAAAAGCTTCCCGAGAAGCAGGCGACCATCCTGCGGCTGATGCACCAGGAAGGATACACTGCCAAAGAGGTCGCCGAGAAAATCGGCATGAAAGAATCTGCGGTCAAAGTCGCGGCGCATCGCGCCTACAAGGTTTTACGCGAAAAATTGAAAAACGAAAAGCTGGAACGACAATGAGCGATATCGACGAACTGATAAACAAACTTGCGCAGGACACGGCGATAACCAAACGCGCGCCCCATCCTTTTATGCTGAGCGCACAATGGATGGGAGCAGCAGTGATTTACCTGCCCATCGCGCTGCTTCTCTTCGGTGCACGCAACGATCTCTCATCCAAGCTGCACGATTTCTGGTTTATGGCCGAGATCATTTCTTTGATCGGCATGGCCATCGCGACATCATTCGGCGCGGCGTTGCTGTCTTATCCCGACCTGCACCAGAAGCAACGCGTCGCATTCGCACCCGTTGTGGCCTTGGCGCTGTTTATGGCAGTGATGTTCCTCGCATGGCGCGCCGACAATCCGCCGGTGCCGTTGCCAGTCCACACCTACGAATGCACCCGCAGCATCATCCTGATTTCGCTGCTGCCCGGAGCGGTGCTGCTCTACATGATGCGAAAGTTTGCCAGCACGCATTATCTCTGGGCTGGCAGCATCGCGCTGCTTTTCGCTTTCAGTATCGGCGCATTGTGGGAGAGGCTGCACGAACAAACCGACTCCATCGTTCATGTTGTCGCATGGCATTACCTGCCAATGATAGGGTTCGGCATCGTTGGCATGTGGTTAGGGAAGAAGCTATTAAAATGGTAACGTTGCGATTGCCAAAAATTTATTTTGGCAGCCAGTGTCCGAATTTATTTTCCGATTGCAGCCAAGAGATGATCGCACATGTCCGCTGTGTGGCGATGAGTATTGAGGTGTACACTTCCGGTGTGTGTCAGGGTCGATTCATCAATCAAAATATAACTCAGCGAGGAGGAGTGAATGGCAAAGGCTACCCAAAGGATCAAGGTTAAATCGCTAGAATTTGGCCAGCCGCCATTCCGTAAGCTTGGTAATCTCAGAATCGAGTTCGCAGATCGGCTTACACTTATCGCTTGACACAACGGAATCGGGAAATCCACCATCCTGGGTTTAGTTGCAAACACTTTTGGCAATGCAGATAAGAGCGGCCCGAGGAGTTACTTTGGTGAGCTCTTCTATGCCAATATTGAGCGCATAGTCTATCTTGCTCTCGAGGAAGTCTCCAAGGCACAAGAACACCCCAATGCCGCACCCACGGTGGTTGCTGATGTAGCTGGCATCCTCGTTCGTAAACGCTGCGCAATGACCCAGCGTAGTGTATGGAAGCGAGCTCGAATGGTGCCTCGTACCATTGATAAAGCCGAAGATGACCCGGTTGGGCAAGATGCCAAGATACCGCTACCCACAATTTTTCTTGGAATTAAACGACTGGCGTCCATAGGTGAGGCGGATGAAAAGGAGGTTGTTAGCAAGATAATAACCATGGACGAAGATGACAAGGATTTGATGGTGAACTTTGTCAGCGCAGTTATCCTAGGCAGCAAACTAACAACTGAAGTTACGCACCAGAGCATCAAAGGTTCTAATAAAAAATCAGCTCACCCTGGATATGAGAAGCATGACGCATTGGCTATTTCAATGGGGCAGGATAGCTTGGGTAGCATTGCCACAGCTTTGGCTTCATTCAACCGCCTAAAGCGGGAGTCAGGCGATGACTATATAGGTGGCCTCTTAGTCATTGACGAGTTGGATGTCGGTTTTCACCCCCATGCCATTGACCGCCTAGTCCAAGCATTAAAATTGTATGCAAATCGATTGGAATTACAGATCATCGCAACTACACACTCGCCAAGGCTCATTGAGGCTGTCCATCCACAGGGCAGTGGGAATGAAAAAGCACCCGATGCGGTGGTTTACCTTTTGGATACAAAGCATCCTAGATTGGCAGAAGATCAGTCACTAGCGGCTATTCTGGACGACATGGCACAGCGCCAAGTAGAAACTGACAATCCCAAACCAAGGAAGCCGATGTTATGCGTCTATTTTGAAGATCCTGAAGGGGCGCAATTTTGCGACGCTTTGGTACCCTCTGCAAAAAGGACTGCGCTCGGGCGAAAATACGGAGTTCAAATTAAGCTCATTCCACTCGGGGTGGGAGGCTCGAATTTGATCAAGCTGCCAGAGAACGATCCAATATTCAAAGATAGAGTGCTCATTGTTGATGCGGATACGACAATTCCACGTAAAGCTGCTGAGCGTGGCAATACCATTAAACTTCCTTGCGCAAAAGGTGCAGGAGGTACGGATCGTTCCCCCGAAAATACCATCAAGAAATTTCTGCGCAGCGTGGCTGAAGCTTCAGCAGGGCCATTGCATGATGCATTGCTAAGATTTAGTGTTACCAACCCCAGTAGCGATAAAGTGCTCACCTCATTTTTTTCAGATGACACTGGTTACAGTAATCAGCGTGAGGCTAGCAAGAGTTGGTGGGGCGTACACTGGAAAAAGATGCAAGTATGGGGCGTAATTCGTGAATGGGCTGCCTGCCATAAAACTGAAGTTGAAGCCTTTACCAGGGCTTTTGAATTGGCGGTGTCCAATACATCCAAGCGCCTCAAGTAAATTAGACGGACCAAAACCTAGCAACCTAATTACAATATCTGCCTATGTACTCCAGCAAACTTTATACTCCTCTGCGCTACCCCGGCGGTAAGGCACGTTTTGCACCGCTAATTGCGGAAGTGATGCACACCAACAATTTGGTGGGCGGACACTACCTAGAGCCTTATGCTGGGGGGGCCGGTGTTGCCTTGATATTGCTGATTGATGGGATAGTAGAGGAAGTCCACATCAATGATGCTGACCCCGCTGTCGCTGTTTTTTGGCGAACAGCTACACAGCAATCTGCTGCGCTTTCCAACATGGTAGCGAACGAACCAGTGACGATGGAAGCTTGGCACTACTGGAAGTCTGTGATGCTAGGCGAGGTGCTTGCCACCGAATTAGAGCGCGGCTTTGCTACACTGTTTATGAATCGCACAAATCGCTCTGGCATCCTTAAAGCTGGCGTAATCGGAGGAAAGGCGCAAGCTGGGGAATACAAACTAGGCGAACGCTTTATGCGTGATGAACTGTGTACACGTCTAGAGCGCATCGGTAAACATGCAAGCGCTATCCATGTATATGAAGAAGACGCACATCAACTTCTACTACGTTGTCATAAGTTTCTGCCCATAAAATCGTTGATTTATCTAGACCCCCCTTACTACGTGAAGGGTTCCGGGCTATATCGCAACTTTTACAATCACGAAGATCACGTACAAATTGCACGACTGCTGGGCAGTTCGCGTTTCAGAAGAACTTGGATAGTATCGTACGACAATGCCGATGAAATTCAAGAAATGTATTCCTACGCTCACTCATTTACCTACGGTTTGCATTACACAGCGCAACGCCGCTACACCGGGTCTGAAGTAATGTTTTTCAGTGATAGGCTAACACCTCCAGCACAAGTGCAGGAGGCTCAAGCAGCCTGATACTTACAAGTATCGTAACTCTGGCGCTCAGACCAAGAGCTAAGCTGATGGCTGGCCTCCAACTGCTGTTTAACTCCACGTTGAACAGCCGCTTCGGAGTAAATCGCAGTTCCGGTTAGTGTTGAAAGCCGCAGGTCGAAACTGGCTGCTATCGGGAGTTGAATCCGCTTTATATTGCATGATCGGTGAAGCAGTAAAGCTACTGGCGCAATCTGATTGTTGTTGACATTGCTTTAACAGGCTCAACACCGCACATGCCAAGCCTATCGCAACCGTGTCCGCACTGAGATTATTGGTGGCCATTTCTTGCTTGCCATCATTTTTGTAACCTTTTATCGATCCCGCCCGAATCTGTCCATGCACGGATGAAAGCTTGCTGACCTTGGAGGTCAAGCGGGTTTAATCCGCGTAAATGCTTCGCTTGCCCGTTGCGAGTCGAGGATATTGCGCGTAAACATAGTCAGTTACGTAATCAAAGAGGGGGAATGAATATGCGAATTATCAAATCAGGAAAATTTCTGTTTGCGGGCTTGCTGGCGCTGGGGGCTGTTCCATGCATGGCCGCGCAAGATGAGGTAACCGCCGACCAAGCCGTTTCCGCGCTTGAGGGCACTTTCGGCGTTACTCCGGGTGAGCGGCGCAACCACATCAAGGGGGCGTGTGCCGTCGGCGAGTTCGTCGGCTCGCCCGAGGCTGCGGCTTATTCGCGTTCGGCATTGTTTTCGGGCAAGCCCGTTCCGGTGGTTGCGCGCTTCTCTCTCGCCGGTGGCAACCCCAAAGCGCCGGACACCGCCAAGAGTCCGCGCGGCCTGGCACTGGAATTCAGACTGCCCGGCAACAACCTTCAGCACATGACCATGCTGAACACGCCGATCTTTGGCGCGATTCAGCCTCACACCTTTGTCGATCTGATGGTTGCGACCAAGCCCGATCCGGCGACCGGCAAGCCCGATCCCGAAAAGATCAAGGCGTTCAAGGCCACTCATCCCGACAATCTTGCGCAGGCGGATTACCTGGCGAAAAATAATCCGCCTGCTGCTTATTCTTCCAGCTCGTTCTGGGGCATTCATACTTTCAAATTCACCAATCGCAACAAAAAGACAACGCTGGTGCGCTGGCAATTCGTGCCGCAGGATGGCGAGAAGCGGCTCACCGATGACGAGCTGAAATCATCGCCGCCGAACTTTCTGGAGCAGGCACTCATCGATCGCAGCAAGAAAGGGCCGGTGCGCTGGGACATGATGGTCACGATAGGCGAAGCCGGCGATACGGAGGACAATCCAACTGTTGCCTGGCCGGATAGCCGCAGGCAGATCAAAGCGGGCACGCTGACGATTACATCCGCGATGCCGCAGCAGGGCGCCGAATGCGAGAAAATCAACTTCGATCCGCTGGTGATGGCTGACGGTATCGAGGCGACCAATGATCCTATCCTGCAATTCCGTTCGCAGGCCTATGCTGTCTCGTTTTCCAAGCGGCTTGGGGGAAATTAGGCCGCCATCTGAAAACATGAAGCCCGTTCATCAAATCACCCACCCCTTCTGGTTGCGACTCAATCACTGGATCAATCTGATCGTAGTCGTCATCATGGTGCTAAGCGGTTGGCGCATCTACAACGCCTCCCCGATCTTCGACTTTGTCTTTCCGAAAGGAATCACCCTGGGTGGCTGGCTAGGCGGGGCGCTGCTGTGGCACTTTGCGGCGATGTGGCTGCTGTTCCTTAACGGCGTGATGTATCTGTTGCTCAACATCGCGACGGGAAGATTCAAGGCCAGGTTCTATCCGCTCCGCCCACGAGACTTAATCCGCGATTTGATTGCCGCGTTAAAAGGAAAGTTAGCTCACGACACGCTGACCGAATACAACGCGATACAAAAGCTGGCTTATTTGTTCGTGATCGCCGATGTGATCCTGCTCGTGATGTCCGGCCTGGTGGTGTGGAAACCGGTGCAATTCCCGCTGCTGCGCGAACTGATGGGCGACTACGACAGCGCGCGCATCGTGCATTTCTTCGGCATGGTCGCATTGGTTCTGTTCTTCGTCGTGCACGTGGTGATGGTGGCGCTGGTGCCCAAGACCCTCATCCTGATGATACGGGGTCGCTGAGGGATACAAATGAAAGACAAACTCGACAAAGCCGTCATCGTCCAGGAAGCGCTCAAGGAATTGCCTTCATCAACGCGTCGGCTGTTCCTGAAACGCACGCTCACGCTGGGCGGGCTGTCGCTGCTGACCGGCTGCACGGTGACCGATGAAGATTCCGCCGAACGCATGTTGATGAAAATCTCGCGCTTCAACGACAATGTGCAAGCCTGGCTGTTCGACCCGAATAAGCTGGCGCCTACCTATCCCGAATCCATGATCACCAAACCGTTCCCGTTCAATGCCTATTACGATATCGACAAGGTTCCGGAAGTGAATGGGGAAGAATTCAAGCTGGAAGTCAGTGGGCTGGTCGCGGACAAGCACAGCTGGCCTCTGGCGGAATTATACCAATTGCCGCAGACTGACCAGGTCACGCGCCACATCTGTGTCGAAGGCTGGAGCGCGATCGGCAAGTGGGGGGGGGTCACCTTTGCCACTTTTCTCAAACGCATCGGGGCCGATCTCACCGCAAAATATGTCGGTTTCAAATGTGCCGACGATTATTACACCAGCATCGACATGCCGACCGCGCTGCATGCGCAGACACTGCTGACTTTCACCTATGGCGGCAAGACGCTGCCGCCGGAATACGGCTACCCGATGAAGCTGCGCATGCCCACCAAGCTCGGTTATAAAAATCCCAAACACATCGTCGCGATCTTCGTCACCAACACTTATCCTGGCGGATACTGGGAAGACAAAGGTTACAACTGGTTCGGCGGCGTTTAATTGTCGATCATTAAGTTTAAACCGCCGACTTTGGCGCTTGCACCCGGCTGAGCAAACTCACCTGCATTAACAGGTGGTAGTTCAGTAACTGTTCTGATAGAGCAATACCAGGCGATAGCCGGACGGTTTCAAGTCGCCGATATTCAGGTGCAGCTTGACGCTCAGTTCTCGGTTGGGCGACAGGCCGAGCGCTTCGCTTTCTGTCTCGGGCAGATAATCTGCAGGGATAAACATGCGGCGTGCCACTGGTTTATCCTGGCTGTCGGTGAGAGTGAGCTCCAGATTGGGAAAACCTTGAGCATATGCGGCGCGATTGCGCACCAGCGCATTCAGGGTGATCTGGTCGTCGTGCCCCGGATCGGCCTGAAGCTCCGAAGATTCTATTCCGATCAAATCGGTGTGTTGCGGCAGCGGCACGCGGCAATTGAGTATTTGGCAATAGCCGCTCAGCGCGGGCTTCAAATCGGGCAGTTGCGCGGCAAGGTCGGTGCGAAAAAAATAAGCAGATTGCATGAGCAGCCCAGCTGCCAGCAACACGATCCCCACCAGCCATGGCCAGGAACGGTGTTTGGTCGGCGGTTCGCTCTCTTCCGTTGCCCACGGCCAGGAGCGGTGCGAAGATTCACCGGTGTTATTCTGCTGTTCAATGCTGACCTGCTCGGCCAGTGTCAAGGGGTGCAAAACAGCAACGTGCGGCGCATCAGGCGCATCCAGCACGGGCAAATCAAGCTGCAGATCAAGTGGTAAATCAAGCTGATCGGGTGCAAAGTTGAGACGGATATCGAAAGCCTTCATGCAGTGTCCACAGCGCACCATGCCATGGTGCGCTTCCAACTGCTCCGGGGCTATTTTGAAACGGGTGTTGCAATGAGGACAAACCGTGGTGCCGTGCATCTTAGCGCTTGCGTCCGGACAGGCATGACCAGCCATCCTCAAAAATCGGGGCATTCAGGTCGAACCATTGTCGATAGATGTTCATCACGTCTTGAGCCTGCTCCTCAAGTATCCCGGACAGCACGATTTGTCCGCCTGTGCGCGTCGCATTCGCCAATAACGGAGCAAGCATCCGCAACGGATTGGTCAGGATATTCGCGATGACCAGATCGTAACTGGCTTGCGGCGCATTGTCGGGCAAATAAAATTCCACATTCTTGACTTGGTTAGCCGAGGCATTGTCGCGGCTGGCAATCACCGCCTGAAAGTCTACATCAACGCCCGCAGCGTGGGCAGCCCCCAGCTTGAGCGCCGCAATGGCGAGTATGCCCGATCCGCATCCGTAATCCAGCACGCTTTCACCACCCTGCAGGTTGGCATCCAGCCAGCGCAAACACAGGCGCGTGGTAGGGTGGCTGCCCGTGCCGAACGCCAGGCCGGGATCGAGCACGATGTTGATTGCATCAGGGTTGCTCGGGGTATGCCAGGTTGGCACGATCCACAGCCGTGGAGAAATCGGGATAGGTTCGAACTGCGACTGGGTCAGGCGCACCCAGTCGTTGTCGGCCAGCGTTTCGATGTGATGCTGCGGAATTTGTTGAAGGCCAATCTTTGCCGACGCATTGCCCAAGATAGCACCGACATCTTTATCGCTGTCGAACAAGGCGCTGACACGATTGTGCAGCCATACGCCGGGGGGTGGTTCGCCGGGTTCGCCGAAAATCGCCTGCTCATCCGGGGTATCGGCATCGGCATCCAGCAAGTCCACCGACAGTGCGCCAAGCTCCAACAAGGCTTCGCTCAGGGCTTCCGCATGCTCGGCGTCCGAGTCAACCACGAGAGAGAGCCAGGGCATTATTTTCCTTTGCTGCGCTCTGCCAAACGTTCTTCCAGATAATGAATGCTGGTGCCACCGCGCATGAAGGCCGCATCCTGCAGCAATTCGCGGTGCAGCGCAATGTTGGTTTCAATGCCTTCCACCGCCATCTCAGACAATGCGGTGCGCATCCTTGCCATGGCCTGTTCCCGCGTGTCGCCGTAGGCAATGATCTTGCCGATCATCGAATCATAATGGGGCGGCACCAGATAATTGGTGTACACGTGCGAGTCTACGCGGATGCCAGGGCCGCCCGGAGGATGCCAGGTGGTAATGCGTCCGGGAGACGGGGTGAATTTGTAGGGATGCTCGGCATTGATGCGACATTCGATAGAATGGCCGCGGAACTGGATGTCGCGTTGCTTGAACGGCAGCCTTTCGTTGGCGGCGATGCGTATTTGCTGTTGAACGATGTCGATACCTGTGATCATTTCAGTCACAGGATGTTCCACCTGCACACGGGTATTCATCTCGATAAAGAAAAATTCCCCGTTCTCATACAGGAATTCGAACGTGCCCGCGCCGCGATAACCGATCTTGCGGCATGCTTCGGCACAGCGCTCGCCCACTTTGTTGCGTTGGCGCGGATTCAACAGCGGCGCAGGAGCCTCTTCGATGATCTTCTGGTGACGACGCTGCATCGAACAATCGCGCTCGCCCAGATACACGGCATTGCCGTGCTGATCGGCCAACACCTGTATCTCGATGTGGCGAGGGTTTTCCAGAAACTTCTCCATGTATACCATGGGATTGTTGAACGCCGCTTGCGCCTCTGTTTTAGTCATCGTGACCGCGTTCAGCAAAGCGGCTTCGGTATGCACCACGCGCATGCCGCGCCCGCCGCCTCCGCCGGAAGCCTTGATGATGACCGGATAACCGATGCTGCGCGCGACTTTGATAATCTCGGCGGGATTATCCGGCAGCGCGCCGTCCACACCCGGCACACACGGTACCCCCGCTTTCTTCATCGCGTTTTTTGCGCTCACCTTGTCACCCATCAGGCGTATGGTTTCGGCACGCGGACCTATAAACACGAAGCCGCACTTTTCGACGCGCTCGGAAAAGTCCGCGTTTTCGGACAAAAATCCATAACCCGGGTGTATAGCCTGCGCATCGGTCACTTCCGCCGCGCTGATGATGGCTGGAATGCTCAGATAACTTTGCGTAGAGGACGCGGGGCCAATACAAACCGACTCATCGGCCAATTTTACATACTTGGCATCTGCATCCGCCTCGGAATGCACAACGACGGTTTTTATGCCCATTTCGCGGCAGGCACGCTGAATACGCAATGCTATTTCACCGCGATTAGCGATCAATATTTTTTCAAACATGCGGACAACTCCAAATTTGGTTTGGTAGCGCGAAACTGCGGCGCATAAGTAACGGCATCACCCGATAACGAACAGGGGTTGTCCAAACTCTACTGGCTGACCGTTTTCGACCAGAATAGCTTTGATGACACCGCTCTGATCAGCTTCGATTTCATTGAGCAATTTCATCGCTTCGATGATACATAACGTATCGCCGCTGTTTACACTTTGCCCCACGTCGACGAATGCGTTGGAACCCGGGGAAGCCGATCGGTAGAAGGTGCCTACCATCGGTGATTTCACCACATGACCATCTGCTGCTGCCGGTTTGGGCGGCTCTGCCGCAGCAACAGGTGCGGCTACCGGAGCCGCCATGACCTGCTGGGGCGGTGCGGCATATAATTGTTGCGAAGCTGCCACAGCGCGGGTGATACGGACACGCTCCTCGCCCTCGCTGATTTCCAGTTCTGCGATGCCGGAACTTTCGACCAACTCAATTAAGGTCTTGAGTTTGCGCAAATCCATGATGGTCTCCTTAAGCTTGGTTTTTATGGTTTAGTGCAAATTGCACCGCTAATTCGTAACTGGCCGCACCTAAGCCGCTGATCACGCCGATGGCAAGATCGGAAAAGAATGATTCTTTGCGGAAGGCTTCCCGAGCAAACACGTTGGAGAGATGCACCTCAATGAACGGGATGGCTACAGCTGCCAAAGCATCGCGCAACGCGATGCTGGTGTGAGTAAATGCAGCTGGATTGATAATGATAAATTGTGTGCCATCCGTGCGCGCCTGCTGAACTCGCTCCAGCAACTCAGATTCTGAATTGCTCTGGAAGCAAAACAGGTTTGCGCCGCTTTTCCCTGCTAATGACATTAAACGATCATTAATTTCGCTCAACGTCACGCGGCCATATACATCTGGCTCACGACTACCCAGCAAATTAAGATTAGGGCCGTGCAACACAAGAATATTTTTCATATGCACAGTTTACCGCAAATTGAGCGGAGATTGTCTAGTAGTTGACGGAAATTATGCCGATAACGCTCATTTATATGCGCTTACTAAAGGCACCACTTTACTCTCCGGTTTCAGTATCGATAAAATAACCGTTGCGAATTAAGGTTGTAATAATTACTTATATCAATATATACTCCACATAATGCACGCCTTCTCAGCAAGGAAGTTTTCCGTGAACTTTTTGTTCTACTTCCTGTCGGAGCTTGCCCGGTGCAAATGCGCCGGTACTAAATGCTTGGCTTTTTTGATATATTGATAATTTGTTGCGGTCCTTTAGTTTTTAAGGAGAAGTTTGAATGAAACATACTAAAATTTTTGCGGCGTTAAGTATTGCCATGTTTTTTTCCCTTCCAGTTTTTGCTGGAACTGAAAAAATGGCCGATAATCAAGCTATAGCTGCCAGCTTGGCTCAGGCTAGCTCCCCGGAAAATGTCAAGGCCGTTGCCCTGCAACAAAAAACCATGTATTGCGCTCAGAACGCAAAAAACAAGCAATTGCAAGGCAAGGAAAAGGAAGATTATTTATCTTCCTGCATGACTGAAAACGAAGCTTTGGCATCTTTCCAATCAATTAGCTCCCAGCGAGTTGTGGCTGGCGATGTTAATGAAATGCTGCGTAAACTACCTACTGCAGCGGGAAATAGCGCCAAGTAAACCGTCGCCCTGCTGCTTTTCCAGAGGTAGCAGGGCGATAAAAGCGCTTTTCGCACTTCTTCGGTTCAGTCCAAATCTCGCTTCATTGACATAACCTGCGTAGGAATACATGGGTGATTGTTATGCAATACGCGCCGGCGCCCCGGTTGCAAATCCCTGATAACCATCGACCCCCAGTTTATTGAGCAACTCCAGCACCGCATCATTTTCAATGCTGTGCGCGAAAATTTTAATCCCTAACGGGTTGGTAATTTTTACAACGGAGGAAATAAAGAACTGATTCGTGCGATTTTGTAGTAAATCAACTATAAAAATAGGGCTCAGTTTGATATAGGCCGGGCGGAGAGTTTGCAGATATTCAAAGGCCGAGTGATGCAAGCCAAATTTCTCCACAGCAAAGTTGGCGCCACACTTCCTAATATTTTCAACAAATCTTCCTATTGAACCCATATCTTGCACAATCCCGAATTCGGAAAATTCAAATATTATTCTGCTGGATAGCGCCGGGGATTTGGACAAAGCCGAGTTTAACCATTCCATGAGCGGTGCGTCTTGGACAGAACGGATAGAAAGATTGATTGCGACCTGATGGCCCGCGAGTTCGCCCTGCTCTCCCATGACACTGAATATTTTCTCGATCAGCTTCATGTCTAGCATCGCGCTCAGGTTGTGTCTGACTGCCATCGGGATGAATTGAGACGCAGGAATTAATTTTCCATCTTGATCCACGATACGCCCCACCACTTCATATTGCAGCCGTGCCGCATCTTTAAATGCAATGACGGGTTGCGCAAGCAAGGCCAGCCGATTCTCATTCAGGGCATTCACAATCAATTGCTTCCAGAAAAAGGAACCCCGGCCCTCATCCGCAGCCTGCGCGGGTTGATCCAGCACCACTGGCTTGTTGTTGCCGCCGGATATTGACTGCAGCATGGCCATGTCTGCTTCAGCCATCAAACTGCCCAGCGTGACCCTATCGTTTTTGAAAAATGTCCCGCCACAACCGAAAGACACTTGCATATCATATTGCCGGGCTTCAATTGCGTGCATCAGCTGTTCACATACCACCGTACCGATCTGACTGGCCTCATCGCGGGTAAGGTTGAAAGCGGCAATGGCAAACGTCGCCCCATTAATACGTGAGCGGACAAAGTGATGCACCCCCCATGTGCCCGCAAGAGCCGATCCCGCCAGCTTGATCAGTTCATCACCTTCCTGATACCCCTTGGCAGAGTTAAATTCCTGAAAGTTTGCTATTTGTATCAGGTAGAGAACACCCGAATCGACTTCGGTATGATTATCCAAAATAGCTTGCAGTTGCAGTTCGAAACTGCGCCTATTGTCGAGCTTGGTCAAGTCATCAGTATGGGCTTCCACCCGGAAATAATTTGCTGTACTGATTTCGGTATCGATTATTGAGTGTATCTTGCCTGACAGGGCATTGATGGCTTTAACTACCGTCCCGAGCTCTCTGGTTTTGGGTGTTGCTTTGACAGTTTTAAAATCACGTTCGCTGATCGCATTGGCGACCTGCTCAATCTCCTCCAAAGGTCTTAAGATACTTTTCAGGAACATGTACAGCAATAACAGGAAAGCGACATAAACGCCCGATAACCAGGCCGTAACCTCGATCGTGGTGTTCCATAATTGCAGGTATGCCAACTGTGCATGGCTGGAAACCACCACGCGACCGAGCTGACGCCATCCCTTGGAAATCATTGATTCTGAGACTGGCACTTCCAGCTTCACGGATGAGGTGAACCAGATTGGCAAATCAGGCGGTGCGACAGGAAGGTTTTTTGAGATCAGCGTATCGCCGCGAAGCGTCACGATGCGTATGGATTGGTAATAACCACGGTCGAAAACCGCGTTGACTATAGTTTCGGCGCGAACCGTGTCGTTGTCCGCCAGCGCAGAAGCGACCGCCATGCTTAACGATGTTGCCGCATCCTGCGAATGTGAAGTCAGCTGATCCTGCAAATAGCTTCTGGCGTTATTGACGTAAATCAGTTCGATTCCCGCCAACAGCAACAGAAAGCCCAGTGAAACGCCGATAAATAATTGCCTGAACAGTGTCATCTAATTTCTCAGTCTGTGGGTGGTGATGTTGATTAAAGTTTTTGCTCTTTGTCCATTTTTTCCAACAACTCCCGCCACAGGCGAATCTGGCTGGATTTACCCGTTTTATACTGGCTTTCTGCTGCCCATAGATCATCGTCATTGAAGCTGAAGACAGGATCCAGATCGGTCCGTTTCGACGCGGGCAGAATCTCGCTGTTCAAATTGTCCAGAATAAACGGTTCTGCATCAGGTTCCGGATAGTAAGCCAGCACCATGTGCGGCTCATTTCGGCTCAGTGCCCGCACGTAAACGATGCGCAATTTCTGCACCGGAACGCCCAGATATTTTAACGTGAAATATTTTCCTATCGAATAATCCTCGCAGTCCCCTCCGTTGCTGCCCTGCATTTCTATCGGGGTCGCCCAGTAATCATCCACCCCCCAATGCTGTTTATCGCTGAAGTACGGAACACGATTCCAGAAAGCATTATCTGACAACAGCACGTCGCGCTCGCGTTGTTTTGTGCCCGTGGAGGAGACCGGAATGAATTGCTGTGCATGCATGTAGCGCTGCCAGTCCTGCACATGCTCCGCACCCTCGTCTCCCCATCGGCTGTGGATATAACGCAACAATGCTGGCGACAGATCGGGCACAGCAAACAATAATGCGGGCAATACCATAAGCATGGCTGCCACAACCGGGATGGACTTATGCCAGGGTCTATTCATGCTTCGGCTCAGCTATGCTGCTGCTAAAATCTCTCCACTGCGCCCCAAACAGACGGGCGATAATGGAATCACAGCTTTGCATTTTGCAGCGACTGGAGAAACTGCACGGGATCCTGATGTCCCGTCACGCGCTGATCGCTCAACTCATGCCCCTGGGCATCAAAAAAAAGAATGCCCGGCGGCCCAAATAATTGATAGCGCTGCAGCAAGGCCTTGTCGTCTTCGCTGTTTGCGGTCACATCGGCCTGCAGCAGCAGGGTGTTTTTTAGTTTGTCCCGCACCTTGGTATCCGTGAACGTATAGCGTTCCATTTCCTTGCAGGAGATGCACCAGTCGGCGTAGAAGTCGAGCATCACGGTCTGTCCGCGCGCCTGAGCAACGCGCTGATCGAGTTCCGCGATATTTTTTATCCGGGAAAATTGCAGCGTAGTTGGCGCCTGTGTTTCGGCTCGTCCGATGTTGCCGAGCGGATGGAGAATATCACGCGCACCCGACAGAGCGCCGACCAGGTAAGCAGCACCCAGCAACAGCGCAAACAGGCCGATGCCTTTGAGCAGCTTGTGCCAGCCGCTGGCATTGTGCGGCAGCGCATCCAGAGCGCGCAGGTAAATTGCCGAAAAGATCAGCAGCGCCGCCCACAACAGCATCTCCACGCTGACCGACAGCAACGGCTGAATGATCCAGATGGCCAGCGCCAGCAGCATCACACCGAAGAATTGTTTGACCGCTTCCATCCATGCGCCCGCCTTGGGCAACAGGGTTCCGGCCGATGCACCGATCAGCAGCAGCGGTACACCCATGCCCAGCGCCATCGAAAACAGCGCCATGCCACCGAGAAAGGCATCGTGGGTCTGGCCGATGTACAACAGTGCGCCCGCCAACGGAGCCGCAACACAGGGGCCGACGATGATCGCGGATAACGCACCCATCACGAACACGCCCGATAGATGCCCGCCGTGCAGTTTGTTGCTGGTATCGGTCAGCTTGCTCTGCAATGCGCTAGGCAGTTGCAACTCATAGAAGCCAAACATGGACAGCGACAGCAGCACGAATATCGCGGCGAAGCTGCCGAGTGCCCAGGGAGTTTGCAACGCATTAGACAGCAGCGTACCGGACATCCCCGCAGCCACGCCGACTGCCGCATAAGTCAGCGCCATCCCCAGCACATAGGCCAGCGACAGGATGAAGCCGTGCGCATGAGTAATTTTGTGGCCGCGCCCGACGATGATGCCCGACAATATCGGCACCATCGGAAACATGCATGGGGTAAATGCCAGCAGCAAACCCGCGCCGAAGAAGAATGAAACGATCAGCCAGAAACTGCCGCTCTTGAACAGCTGGGCGATTTGCGAACCTTCCGATTCCGGCTGCGCCGGCGCTTGCGATGAAGGCAGCGGAGCCTCGCTAATCACCGGCGGCGCAAGCTGGTTGGTTGTCGCATCCGGCAGGCTGACATGCAGCGCCGGAGTGATCGGCGGGTAACACAGTCCTTGATCGCTGCAACCCTGATAACTGGCATTCAACGTCAGCGTGGTTGCCGCACTGCCGGGACGATCGAGCGTGATCAATGCCTGAAACGATTGGTGGAAAACTTCGGTGTCGCCAAAGTTGGGATCATGCTTGACTTCGCCCTTGGGCATGGATACCGCCTTGACCCTGATATCGCTGCCTTGCGGGGTAAAACCAATCTTCTCGCGATACAAATAATATCCCGGCGTGATGCGGAAATTTGCCTGCAGGGTATATGCGTCGCGCACGGTCACCTCAAGACCAAAAGCCTTGTCCGGTGTCAGAAAGCTGGGCTGTTTGCTGCCGCCTATGCTGGACAGGCGGTCCAGGAAACCCTCCGCACTGGCGGCGAAAACGTTAACACACAACAGCAGCAATAGTACAAAACGCATGGTCGATCCTTAATTAATTCCAGTTTCTTCATTCACCCAGCCCAAGTACGCAGGCAAACCCGCCTCCACAGGGACAGCGACAATCTCGGGAAGTTCGTAAGGGTGAGCTTCACAGATCAACGCTTCAAGACGTGGATACGCATCCTGTGTGGTTTTGATCAGCAATGGCACCTCGTTGGCGGTTTCGATATTACCCTGCCAACGATATGTAGAAACGCACGGGGCGAGCTGGTTCACGCAAGCTGCGGCGCGTGCTTCTATTATCTTGCGCGCGAGTTTTTCCGCAGCAGCGCCGTCCGGTAAATTGGTGATCACTAAAAGCACCCCGTTCATTTTGCGAATCTTAACCCTAATTGCAGCAATTCATCCCACACATCTCCCTGGCGCAATCCTTTGATCGTTTTGTCCAGGCGCGCAGCCTGCTGCATCGCGCGCTCGATATGCGGGAATTTAATGCGGCGCGCCGCATGTTCGATCAACCCCTGCTTGTCCTTGCGCACCCGCAAATCACGCAGTGCATTACCGAGATTGCCGCCGCGCTGAACAGCCAGCAGCGCCTTGCCCAGCGTGCGTATGTCTTCGCTGATTGCCCACAGGATCAGCACCGTGGCGGTGCCTTCGGCGCGCAACCCGTCGAGGATGCGTGCATAGCGCACTGCATTGCCGCTCAGCATCGCCTCGGAAAGCTTGAAAATATCATAGCGCGCCACATCCATCACCGCGTCTTTGACCTGCTCGAAGGATAAGGGTCCGGCGGGAAACAACAATGCGAGTTTCTGGATTTCCTGAAAGGCCGCCAGCAGATTGCCTTCGCAACGGTCGGCTAGAAACTCCAGGGTCGCTTCGTCGACCGTCTGTTCCTGTCGTTTCAAGCGACCGGCAATCCAGCGCGGCAGCGCATGGCGCGAAATATCGTCTGCGCTGACCATCACGCCATGCCGTTCCAGCGCGCCAAACCACTGGCTTTTCTGCGCCGTCCAATCCAGCTTGGGCAGCGAGATCAGCGTCAATATGTCCGGACTCAGGCTGGCAACATAGTCCTGCAGCGCCTGCCCGCCTTCCACGCCGGGTTTGCCGGATGGAATGCGCAGGTCGATAATCTTGCGCTCGGCGAACAGCGAAAGGCTCTGCGCACTGTTGCGCAACTCTCCCCATTTGAAATACTGTTCGGCAACGAAGGTTTCACGCTCGCTATATCCGGCAGCGCGGGCGGCGGCGCGGATACTGTCGGCAGCTTCAATCGCCAGCAACAGCGCGTCGCCGAACACCACATACAACGGCTTCAAGCCTGAAGCAAGATGGCGCGGCAAGTCTTCGCTGGTGATGGTCATGGGCTATTGCGGCTGAGGTTTGGCGCGACTCAGACGATATATGATTTGCTGCGCCATGTCAGCACGCATGCTTTGGTACAGCAGAATTTCTTCGGCTTCCTTGGACAGAATCTTGGTATCGTCGTATGAGTAATCGCGATGCATCATGATGTCTTCAGCTGGCAACCAGCTTTGTTGTTTGAGATCATACGCGCGCAGGGAAACACGGTAGCGCAATTGAAATTCGTTCACGCGTCCGCTGGCACCCAGCGAGAGAATCAACTTGTCAGAAGTTTCGGCAACGATATTCAGCACGATATCGGCCTGCTCGGCGGCGCCGACCAATCTCACCTTGTTGGCCTCCAACAAATGGCGCAATTCCTTGATGAAGGGACTATCCGGGTTGCCCGCATCCAGATATAACGTGGTGAACGGCATGCCCGCCTGCCCGCGCAAATGGAAACCGCAACCGGCAAGCAACAGCGCGGCAAGCAACAGGGCAAATATCCGGTGCAATAGGTGCAAGCTCTCTCCTATACGACCACGTTGATCAAACGGCCCGGCACGATCACGACTTTCTTCGCCGCACCGCCCGCGAGCTGCTTTTGCACCACTTCGTGCGTCAGCGCCAATTGTTCCAGCGTCGCTCGGTCGGCATCCTTGGCCACGCGCACGTTGCCGCGCAGCTTGCCGTTCACCTGGATCACCAGCTCGATTTCGTCCTGTTCCAGCGCTGCAGCCAGCGGCTCCGGCCAGGCTGCGGCGAGGATGTCTGCGCCATAGCCCAGCTCGCGCCACAGCGCGTGTGTGATGTGCGGACAAATCGGCGAGAGCAGGCGCAGCAGGATGGAACAACCCTCATGCGCCACCGCAGTACCGCCCTCTTCCTTCAGCGTCTTTTCCAGCGCGTTGAGTATCTTCATGCCCGCAGAAGCCACCGTGTTGAACTGCTGTTTGCCCAGATCGTAGTTGGCCTGCCTCAGGGTCAGGTGCACCTCGCGGCGTATATCCGCCAGCGTGGCCGACAACTTGTCCGGCATCGCCGTCGCCCCTTGAGCCGACAACGCATTGCCGAACGCCCACACCCGTTTCAAAAAGCGGTATGCGCCTTCCACGCCGCTATCACTCCACTCCAGCGTCTGTTCCGGCGGGGCTGCGAACATCATGAACAGGCGCGCGGTATCCGCGCCGTATTGTTCGATCAGCGACTGCGGATCGACTCCGTTGCGCTTGGATTTGGACATCGTACCCATGCCCTGGAAATCCACCGGCTGCCTGTCCTTCAACGCGGTGGCGCCGGCGAGCTTGCCCCCCGCATCGTAAACCAGCTCCACCTCTTCCGGAGCGAAATATTCGATGCCGCCCTTGTCGGTGCGGCGCGAGAAAATATGGTTGAGCACCATGCCCTGCGTCAGCAGATTGGCAAACGGTTCATCCAGGGTTTGGGTCTCACGAAGTGCGCCGTTTGCCCCCTCTCCTTCCCTCACCCCATGCCCTCTCCCGGAGAGAGAGGGGGTAGACCGCGGGTTGGGGATATTGCCCAGCAACCCCACCTTCTTCATCACCTTCCACCAGAAGCGCGAATAAAGCAGGTGCAGGATCGCGTGCTCGATGCCGCCGATGTATTGATCCACCGGCATCCAGTAGCTGGTCTCTTCATCCACCATCGCGTCGTTCTTGAAGCCGCTCGCATAGCGCGCGTAATACCAGCTCGAATCGACGAAGGTATCCATCGTGTCGGTCTCGCGTTTGGCGGGCTTGCCGCACTTCGGGCAAGTGCAATTCAAAAAGTCCTCGCGGCGGTTTAACGGATTGCCGGAGCCATCCGGCACGCAATCTGTTGGCAGCACCACCGGCAACTGATCGTCCGGCACCGGCACCGACCCGCAATTGTCGCAATGGATGATCGGGATCGGGCAACCCCAATAGCGCTGGCGCGACACGCCCCAGTCGCGCAAGCGCCATTGCACCTTCTTCTCGCCCAAGCCTTTGGCGGCGAGGTCGGCGGCGATGGCATCTACCGCTTGTTCGTAATTCAAGCCGTCGTATTTGCCTGAGTTCACGCAGACACCTTCTTTACTGGCGTACCATTCTTTCCATTTGTCAGAATCATATTCTGTCGCTTCACGAAGTAGGTACTGCCATTCCTGCGCGCCAGATCCGTGGGGGTCGCCATATTCATTTACGAGGCGATCCATAGCTATAGAATCCGATGCCTTTGCCCCTTCAGTAATGATAAATTTAATATCTTCGGCAATTGGTGCTTCGGTGTGTATTACTTGTCTGATCGGCAAGTCGTATTTTTTCGCAAAACCGAAATCTCGCTCGTCGTGCGCAGGCACCGCCATCACCGCGCCTTCACTGTAGCTCATCAGCACGTAATTGCCCACCCACACCGGCACCTGTTCGCCGGTCAATGGATGCGTCACTTTCAGGCCGGTGTCCATGCCTTCTTTTTCCATGGTCGCCATGTCTGCCTCCATCACCGAGCCGTGTTTGCACTTGTCGATGAAGGCGGCCAGCGCTGGGTTGTTCTGCGCGGCATGGGTTGCCAGCGGATGCTCGGCGGCCACAGCGACGAAGGTCACGCCCATGATGGTGTCGGCGCGCGTGGTGTAGACCCACAGCAGGTTTTTCTCGGAGGACACTCCCTCACCCTCAATCCCTCTCCCGGCGGGAGAGGGAAGTGTGACCGCGACTTCGTCGGGGATAAGGAACGCGAAGCGCACGCCTTCACTCCTGCCTATCCAGTTGGCCTGCATGGTCTTCACCCGCTCCGGCCAGCCCGGCAGCTTGTCCAGATCGGCGAGCAATTCTTCGGCCAGCTGGGTGATGCCCAGGTAGTAGCCTGGTATCTCGCGCTTCTCCACCAGCGCACCGGTACGCCAGCCGCGCCCGTCGATCACCTGCTCGTTGGCCAACACGGTCTGATCCACCGGGTCCCAGTTCACCACCTGCGTCTTCTTGTAGGCGATGCCCGCCTCCAGCATGCGCAGGAACAGCCACTGGTTCCACTTGTAATAGTCCGGCTTGCAGGTTGCCAGCTCGCGGCTCCAGTCGATGCCGAAACCCAGCGACTGCAACTGCTTCTTCATATAGGCGATGTTGTCGTCGGTCCACTTGGCGGGCGGCACCTGGTTCTGGATCGCGGCATTCTCCGCAGGCAGACCGAACGCATCCCAGCCCATCGGTTGCAGCACGTTGTAGCCGCGCATCTTGTGCCAGCGCGACAGCACGTCGCCTATCGTATAGTTGCGCACATGGCCCATGTGCAGCTTGCCCGACGGATAGGGAAACATCGACAGGCAGTAATACTTGGGTTTGCCCGTTTCTTTTTTGGCGCGAAACGCCTGTGACTGATCCCAGTATTGCTGGGCGGCGGCTTCAATGGCTAGTGGCTGATAATCCTGCTGCATGTGTACTTTGCGTGGGTTTTGATGAAGTCGCCATTATAGCGGCATCGTCCGTTCAACACATGGCCGCTATGTCAAAGAAAGCCGATCTGCTAGAATTGCGGTCCAAAATTTTATAAATCCTCTCAGGAGAGTTCGACTATGTCCCGCAAACATCCCGTGATTGCCGTAACCGGATCGTCCGGCGCCGGCACCACTACGGTAAAACGTGCCTTTGAAAATATCTTCCGCCGCGAAAAAATCAGCGCTGCGGTCGTCGAAGGCGACAGCCTGCACAGCCTGGATCGCATGGCGTTCCGCGCAGCCGCAGCAGAAGCCGCTAAGTCCGGCAACAACTCATTCAGCCATTTCGGTCCCGAAGCCAACCATTTCGACAAGATCGAAGAAACCTTCCGTCTGTATGGCGAAACCGGCATGTGCAAGCGCCGTTACTATGTGCACAGCGAAGCCGAAGCAGCCGATCACAATAAGCACTTCAACCTGACCGATCTGAAGCCCGGCGTATTCACACCATGGGAAGATATCGAGCAGGATACCGACCTGCTGTTCTACGAAGGTCTGCACGGGCTGGCCAAAGATGACAAGCACGACGCGAGCAAGTATGTCGATCTGGGCATCGGCGTGGTGCCGGTGGTCAATCTCGAGTGGATCCAGAAAATCCACCGCGACAAGGCCGAGCGCGGCTATTCGGCCGAGGCGACCGTGGATACCATCCTGCGTCGCATGCCGGACTACATCAAGTTCATCACCCCGCAATTTTCGCGCACCCACATAAACTTCCAGCGCGTCGCGACTGTGGACACCTCCAACCCGTTCATCGCGCGCGACATCCCTACTCCTGACGAGAGCTTTGTGGTGATCCGCTTCCGCGATCCCAAGGGCGTGGACTTCCCTTACATGCTCAACATGATCCCGAACTCCTTCATGTCCCGCGCCAACACCCTGGTGGTGCCCGGCGGCAAGATGAGCCATGCGATGGAAATTATCCTGGCGCCTATCATGCACGACATGATCGAAAACAAGCGCAAATAAACTGCGCGGTATCAATGACGGGTAAGCGGGCGACTCGCCTGCTTACCCGTTTTTATTTGCCGCCACCCGCAGATCATGATATTCCCCCTTGAACGGGCTGCGTTCATTCAACTCGCCCACATACCCGGATAGCGCATCGCTCTCGCGCTGCAAATAATCTTCCACCGCCCGAGCAAACTGCGGATGCGCAAGCCAATGCGCCGAACGCGTAGTCACCGGCAAAAAGCCTCGCGCCAGCTTGTGCTCGCCTCCTGCGCCGCCCTCGAACGTTTTGATGCCGTGCGCGATACAGAACTCGATCGCCTGGTAATAACAGGCCTCGAAATGCAGGCCGGAGTGAAATTCGAACGCTCCCCATGAACGCCCGTACAACACCTCGTTGGTGACGATATTCAGCGCACTCGCAATCATCTTGCCTGCGCGCGACGCGATCACCAGCAGCGTATGCTGCGGCATCGCCGCTCCGATGCGCTGGAAAAAATCCTCATTCAGCGCGGGCGGCGAATGATGTGTCTGCCGGGTATGCGCATAACACGAGGCAAAGAATTTCCACTGCTCGCGCGTCGCAACATCCCCGGTGACACATTCCAGGCGGATGCCCGCCTCCTGAACTCTGCGCCTTTCCTGCTTGATGCGCTTGCGTTTGTCGCGGCTAAGCGCTGCGAGAAAATCCTCGAAATTTTTGTAGCCACGGTTTTGCCAATGAAACTGCACATCCTGGCGCAACATCATGCCTTCTGCCCTTGCTGCCTGCGCATCCGCCTCGCTCATAAAAAGGCAATGCAGCGAAGAAATGCCACCCTCGCTCTCTTGCAGTGAGAGGGCTGAGGTAATGAGGGTAGTATCCTCGCTATACAATCGCCCCTCTTTCGCATACTGCAGCGCGGCTCTCAGCAACTTCACCCTCACTTCAGCAGTTGCCGCCAACAGCCGCACGCCGCCCACCGGCGTAAATGGCACACCGCACACCAGCTTGGGGTAATAACGCAACCCGTGCTGGCGATACGCATCCGCCCAGGCAAAATCGAACACATGCTCGCCGAACGAATTATCCTTCAGATAGAGCGGCATCCCGCCCACCAAACGCTCGTCCTGCCACAGTGTCAGGAACTGCGCGCGCCAGCCGGATTGTGCCGTGGTGCAGCCGCTCTGCTGCAGCGCATGCAAATAGGCGTGGGAAACAAACGGATTGCCCCCCGCCAGTGCATCCCACTCTGCGGCGGAAATATCCGCGAGGTCTGCAATGATTTTCAGCGTCGGTGATTTCATGCTGTCATTTTAGCGGGGTGCGGCCATGGTGTGGGCGGATATGGTCATATCCCAACACCATGTCAGCTCGTTGCCTGCCCAAGTCAAAAATTGCTATGTTAATTTTTGAAAAATTGGGGTTCAACCTTGTGGAAAAAAACACCATGAAGTGTGTTTATGAACTGGCAAGAAATGCTGCTTGCAACCTGCTATATCGTCAGGCTACCGGGCCTTCAAAGCATGGCAATATAACCGCACAAAGTTTCCCATAGAACGGTCCGGGGAAATGTAAAGTCTGGGGGCAGATACTTGCCTATTCTGCGGCACCCATCTTTTTAGCCGTGTTCGATTTACGAATGGGCGATGTGCTTGATGCCTGCCAGCGAAAATTCGACGATGTGCTCACCGATCGCGGCAATTTCCTTGCTGTCGTAGCGCAGTTCGGGATGCAGGCGCTGCAGCACCGGATGCGAATGGCGGTAGAACAGGCACTGGCTGACGATGCTGTACACGCAGCGGCGCAGTTCGGTTTCGCCGAGCCTATCCCCGACGATCTCGCGCACCAGCTTGCCTAAAAATTCGTGCAACGGCGCAATTGCCTCGCATACGATCTTGTCCAGCGCGGGCGTGGGATCGGCCAGTTCGCGCGCCATTATGCGGCATTGCGAGGAAGGTTTTTCTCGTCCAGCAGCATCACGATGAAGTCGCGCAGGAACAGACGCAGCCGTTTCTTTGGGCATGCATCCGCGTGGACATTCGCTTTCAGTAACGCCGCCAAGGAATTGAAATTCAACGCTTCCGCCAGCAGGCCATCCTTGCTGCCGAAGTGATAATTGACCGCAGCGACGTTGGTCTCGGCCAAACGGCAAATCTCGCGCACCGTCGCGCCCTGAAAACTGTTCTGCGAAAACACGACTCGTGCCGCATCCAGCAGCCGCTGGCGGGTTTGCTCGCTGGCGCTTTTTGTTTCTGCTTCGGTCATCATGGCCGGTCGGCTTGTTGCGTGGCGCTCTCACCGGCCAACGCCTTGTACAGCTGGGTCGCGGCAGACAGCCAGGTGCGCCGCACCTGTATTTCCCCCTGCTGTGCAGCAAAAGCCTCGCGCTGCGCATCCAGCACTTCGAGATGGTTCGCGACCCCGGCCTTGTAACGCGCCTCAACCAGAATCAGCCGCTGGCTTTGCGCCTTGGCATTGGCCGCTTGCGCGGCCAGTTGTTCGGCCAGCTTGTCGCTTGCGTTCAACAGGTCCGCCGTTTCGCGGAATGCCTGCTGGATGGCTTTTTCATATTCCGCAACGGCGATCACCTTGCGCGCCTCGGCGATATCCGCATTGGCTGAGGTGCGTCCGGCATCGAACAACGGTAAGCTGATCGATGGCAGGAAACTCCATGCGCCGCTGTCCGGATCGAACAGGCCGTTCAGGCTGCGGCTGGCAGTTCCCGCGCTGCCGGTCAGGGTGATGCGCGGAAAGAATGCCGCGCGCGCTGCGCCGATATTGGCGTTCGCCGCGATCAATCTCTGTTCGGCGGCCAGCACGTCCGGACGTTGCAGCAACACCTCGGCTGGCATGCCAGCCGAAGCGGCGCTGATTCCCTGGTCGGCGAGGCTGCGGCCCTGCGGCAGTTCCTTGATTTGCGCCATCGGCTGACCGAGCAACAGATCGAGCAGATTCTGCGCGGCAGCCTGCTGTCGTTCCAGGCTCGCAAGCTCGGCCAGTGCGGCCTGGTAGGCGCCTTCGGCTTGCAGGAAATCCAGTTCGCTGGCAACGCCTGCCGCGCGGCGGCGCGATACCAGCTCGCGGGTTTCGGCGCGCGCCTTGACGGTAGCGGCTGCCAGCTCGCTGCGTTCGTTCATCTCCAGCAGCGACAAATAAGCGTTGGCCACATCGGCGGTCAGCGACAGGCGGAACGCTCGTTGCGCAGATTCGGTCGCCAGGTAGTTGGCCCTGGCATATTCGGTCAGGCTGCCGACCCGCCCCCAGAAATCCAGCTCGTACGACACCAGGTTCACGCCGACGTCGTAACGCTGAGTGTTCAGCGCGCTGCCGGTAACCGATGCTCCGGCAGGGGTCAGCGAGGCATTGCGCGTCGCTGCCAGGCTCGCATTCGGCCATCTGTCGGCCCGCTGTATGCCGTATTGCGCGCGTGCTTCGGCGATACGCGCGGTGGCGATGCGCAGATCGCGGTTGTTCTCCAGCGCAGCCGCAATCAATGCTTGCAAACGCGGATCTGGGAAATAACTTTGCCATCCCACTTGGGTGACGCCTGTTGCAGCTTTCGGTTTGACGCTGTCGGGCCACGCCGGGGGAACTGCTGTGCTGGGACGCTCGTAAGCGGGCATCATCGAACAGCCGCCTAGCAAGGCGACCAGTATCACCAGCGTGGTTTTTTTGTATTGCTTATTCATGCCGGTTCTCCTCGTGCACAGTAGTCTTGCGCGGCTGGCCTGGGAAGATGCGGCGGATAACCACGTAGAAAACCGGCACAAAAAATACCGCCAGCACCGTGGCGGCTATCATGCCGCCCATCACGCCGGTACCGATCGCATGCCGCCCATTAGCGCCAGCGCCGGTGGAAATCGCCAGCGGCAACACCCCCAAAACAAAGGCGATTGAGGTCATCAGGATGGGACGGAATCTCAACCGGCAAGCTTCCAGCGTGGCCTCGACCAGGTCGTGCCCCTTGTCCTGCAAATCGCGGGCAAACTGCACAATCAGGATCGCATTCTTTGCCGCGAGTCCGATGATGACAATCAGCCCGACCTTGAAGTAAACGTCGTTGGACAAACCGCGCATTGTGACTGCGGACAGTGCACCCAGTATGCCGATAGGCACCACCAAAATCACTGCGACCGGGATCGACCAGCTCTCATACAGCGCTGCCAGGCACAGAAATACCGCCACCACCGAAAGGCCGAACAGGAACGGTGCCTGGCTGCCGGAAAGCCGTTCTTCGCGTGATGTTCCGGCCCATTCGAAACCGAAACCAGGGGGCAACTTGGAGGCTACTTCCTCCATCGCGGCCAAGGCATCCCCGCTGCTGCTGCCGGGTGCAGGGCTGCCGGAAAGTTTCATCGACGGTAGTCCGTTGAAACGGTCCAGCTTCGGCAGTTCGACTACCCAGCGCGGGGTGGCAATCTCGGACAGCGGCACCATGCCGCCCTGCGCATTGCGCACCGGCAACCGCAATATCTGTTCAGGCGTGGTGCGGTTGCCGGGTTCTGCCTGCATCTGCACGCGCAGGATGCGGCCTTCGCGCACAAAGTCGTTGATGTAGGCGACACCGAGCACCGACTGCAGAGCTTCGTTGAGGTCGGCGATGTCTATGCCCAATGCCCGCGCCTTGAGGCGGTCTATGTCTATCAGCAGTTGCGGTCCAGGCTCCTGGCCTTCCGGGCGTACGCCCATCAGCGCGGGATGCTTGCTGGCGATGCCCAGTGCGATGTTGCGCGCTTCGAGCAATTTATCCCGACCCTGCCCGGCACGGTCTTGCAGGCGGAAATCGAAACCGCCGATAGCCGCCAGCTCAGGGATCGGCGGTACGTTGATGGCAAAAATCATCGCCTGCTTGATGCGGAACAAAGCCATGTTGGCGCGCTTCACCAGCGCAGGTGCTGCATTGTCCGGGCTTGGGCGCTCGTCCCAGTCTTTCAAACGGACGAAGGTGATCGCGGCATTCTGTCCGCGCCCGAAGAACGAAAATCCGAGTACGCCGATGACGTGCTGCACTTCGGGCTGCTTCAGATAGAACTTCTCCACTTCGGTCAGCACTTCCTGCGAGCGTTCGCGCGTGGCGCCCGGAGGCAACTGGATTACGCTGATGAAATAACCCTGGTCTTCATCCGGCAGAAAGCTGGTCGGCAGATGCACAAACAGCCAGCCCACTATTCCCAGCAATCCTGCATAGAGCACCAGATAGCGTCCGCTATGCTTCAACACCCGGCCTACTCCAGACTTATACCGTTGGGTGGTTTTGGCGAAGAAACGATTAAACCAGCCGAGAAAACCGGTCTTCGGCACCATTTCATGGCCGGGAGAATTTAATAACAGTGCAGCGCACAGTGCCGGTGTCAGGGTCAACGCCATCAGCACCGAAAACAGGATGGTCAGGATCAGCGTAACCGCAAACTGGCGGTAGATCGCCCCCACCGAGCCACCGAAGAAAGTCATCGGGATGAATACTGAACACAGCACCAGCGTGATGGCGATGATGGCGCCGAAAATCTGCCCCATCGCCTTGTGCGTCGCTTCACGCGGCGGAAGGCCTTCTTCGGTCATGATGCGTTCCACGTTTTCCACCACCACGATGGCATCATCCACCACGATGCCGACTGCCAGCACCATCGCAAACAGCGTCAGGGTGTTGACTGAATAGCCGACGAAATAGAGTCCCACCAATCCGCCGATCAGGGCGATCGGTACGACAATCGCAGGAATGAAGGTGGCGCGCAGGTTGCCCAGGAAAAGATAGATGACCAGGAATACCAGCAACATGGCTTCCACCAGCGTTTTGACCACTTCGCTGATCGAGATTTCGACAAACTTGGAAGTGTCGTAAGGCACCAACCAGTCCACCCCTTTGGGGAAGAATTTTGCAAGTTCCGTCATCTTGGCCTTGACCGCCTTGGCGGTATCCAGCGCGTTGGCCGAGGGTGACAGGCGGATGGCGATGGCCGAGGCCGGCTGTCCGTCTATGCGGGCCGCAACGGAGTAATCCTGTGCGCCCAATTCCACCCTTGCCACGTCCTTGACCCTTACCGTGGAGCCATCCGCATTGGTGCGCACGATGATATTGCCGAATTCTTGCGGGGTGGACAAACGGCTTTTGGTGACGATAACCGCATTCAACTGCTGACCGGGCGCCGCCGGCAATTGCCCGAGTTCACCGGTGGCGAGCTGAGTATTCTGGGCGCGCACCGCCTTGGTGACATCGCCGGGCGTCAAGTTATAGGCATGCAGCTTCTCTGGCCTCAGCCACAGCCGCATCGAGTATTCGGTGCCGAACAGAATCGCTTCGCCCACGCCCGGCACGCGCCGGATGTTCTCCAGCAGGTTGGCTGCGGCGTAGCTGCCGAGCGCCACGTTGTCGCGGCTCTTGTCCGGAGAAATGAGCGCGATGAACATCAAATAATTCCGTGCCGACTTTGCCACAGTGATGCCAACACGGCGCACATCATCCGGCAGGCGCGCTTCCGCACGCTTGACGCGATTCTGTGTTTCGACCGAGGCCACATCCAGGTTGGTGCCCGCCTCGAAAGTCAGCGTGATGGTGCCGACGCCCAGTTCGGAGGAGGAATCCATGTAGAGCAAATGCTCGATGCCGTTCAATTCCTGTTCGACCAGGGCAACGGCAGTTTCCTCCACCACCTGCGCCGAAGCGCCGGGGTAGTTGAGCGTGATAGCCAAAGCCGGAGGAGCAACCGCTGGATAAGAGGCAACAGGCAGGTTGCGCAAGGCCAGCACACCGCTTAGCAGGATGATGAGGGCGATGACCCAGGCAAAGATCGGGCGGTCAATAAAGAATTTTGCGAACATGGTTAGCCTTATTTTTTGTCGGCGGGTTTTGCGGCGGCAGGGGCAGAAACCGCTTGCTGGGGTGCTGCGGGAGCGGGCGCATCCAACAGCACAGGTTTCACTACCGTGCCTGGGCGCGCTTTTTGCAATCCGTTCACGATGACTTGCTCGCCGCCTTTCAGCCCTTCAGTGATGATGAAGTCGCCGCCCGCCATGTCGCCCGCCTTCACTGGCATCGGCGTGGCCTTGTTTTCAGCGCCGACAACCATGACGGCCTGACCTTGGGGGGTGAACTGCACGGCGCGTTGCGGGATACGAATTGCATTTTCGGCAACGGCCTCGGGGAAGCGGATGCGCACGAACATCCCCGGCAACAGATCGCGTTTCGGATTCGGGAATTCTGCGCGCAACGAAACGGAGCCGGTACCCGGATCGACCGCCATGTCTGTGAAAAATATTTTGCCCGACTGAGGATAGACGCTGCCGTCTTCCAGCAGTAATTCGACCTTGGTGGATTCGGCGTGTTTGAGCTTGCCGCTGGTGACTGCCTGTTTCAAACGCAACATGTCCGCACCCGATTGGGTAAAGTTGGCGTAGATCGGGTCGAGCTGCTCTATCGTAGCCAACAGCGTTGTCTCACCCTTGCCGACCAGCGCGCCTTCGGTGACCAGCGCGCGCCCGATGCGTCCAGAGATCGACGCTGGAACGCTGGCATTGGCCAGATCGTCCTCGGCGCGGCTCAATGCTGACTCGGCTTGCTTGACCTTGGCCTCAGCCAGATCGTAGTCCTGCTGGCTGACCGCCTTGATTTCCAGCAGAGGCTTGTAGCGCTCGGCGGTTTGGCGCGCTATCGCCAGATCGGCCTTGGCGAATTCAGCGGCAGCCTTGTATATGCGTGCATTGATCTGGAACAGTGTCGCTCCTGCCTGAACATCGCTGCCTTCTTGAAACAGGCGCTTCTCTACCACACCCTCGACTCGTGCGCGGACCTGCGCCGTGCGATAAGCCTGCAGCCTCCCCGGCAAATCCTGAGTCAGCGTGGCATCGCCCTTGGTTACCGTAATCACGTCCACTTCCGGCGGCGGTGGCATCGCCGCTCCGGCGGCCGGGGCTGCGGCGGGCTTGTCGCTGCCGCTGCAGCCGGCGAGGAGCGCCGTCAGCAATAACATAGGGATAAGAGGCTGGCTTGGAGTTGTCATGGTGAGAATCTCTGAATAAATGATCTGGAAGGATTTCACGCCGAAGTGAAGTCCAAGGGTTTGTTGTTTGGGTTATTTATCGAACAACTGTATCAAACAGTTGTTTGAAAGTAAAATCGGGCGCTCCGATTCCCCCGGTTTACGCGTGGTCTTTTAGCTGCAAAGCCCGCTGATATAGCTCGCTGCGGTTGGCGCCGGTAATTTTCGCGCCGAGTTGCACCGCCTGCTTGAGCGGCAATTCCTCGAGCAACAGCGAGAGCGTGTTGAGCGTTTCGACCGACAAGCCAGGTTGCGGGACCGCTCCCGAAACCAGCACGACGAACTCGCCGCGTTGCTGGTTGCTGTCGGACAGCAGCCAGGTTTCGGCTTCCGCCAAGGTACCAGCGTGTATGGTCTCGAACAGCTTGGTGATTTCGCGCGCCAGCACAATTTGCCGCTCGCCGCCCAACACCGCCAGCAAATCGACAACACACTCGACAATGCGATGCGGCGCTTCGTAAAACACCAGCGTGTAGGGGTGGCTAATCAACGCTTGCAGTGCGGTGCGCCGCGCGGCGGATTTGTTCGGCAGGAATCCGTAGAACAGGAAATGCGGCGCAGCCATGCCTGATGCGGACAGCGCGGCGATCGCCGCGCTGACGCCGGGAACGGGTATCACACGCAAGCCAGCCGCGTGTACAGCCTGCACCAGCAACGCACCGGGGTCGCTGACGGCGGGGGTTCCCGCGTCACTGACAAAGGCCACGCTTAGTCCTGTCTGCAGCAGGGAGATGATCTTTTCCGACGCGCCGCGCTCGTTATTCTGATGCACCGCCATCAATTTGTTCGCGCTGATGCCGTGATGCGTCAGCAAATGGGCGGTATTGCGCGTATCCTCGGCAGCAACCACATCTGCAGCGGCCAGCGTATCCAGTGCGCGCAGGGTAATGTCACGCAGATTTCCTATCGGGGGTGGCAACTACATATAATGCGGCTTCCAACTTTTGCGGATGTTCGTTATGCAACGTGTGCTCCTTTTGTTCCTGGCTTTGTTCGCACTATACGCTGGTGCCGCGCCGCTGACGCCTGGCGATAAGAATCCCCTCGCTGTTTCCGGCAGCAGCGGGGTGCCCGCATTGCCTGCTCCCGCCAGCGCAATACCCGCCGCCGAGATCAAGCATATGCCGGCAACGGCCCCGCTAGAAAAATCATTTCCGCATATTGCGCTGTTGCTGCCGTTGCAATCAGCAACTTTCGGCTCGGCTGCAGAAGCGGTACGGCAGGGTTTCTTTGCTGCGGTCAATTATAAGAGGCAAAAGCTGCCGGTACGCGTATACAGTAATTTTGACGAAAACAGCAGCGTTGTGCCCGTTTACCGGCAGGCCATCGCCAACGGCGCGGTTGCGGTAGTGGGACCGCTCACGCGCAATGGCGTCAGCGCGCTGGCCGCAGAAAAGGATATTCCGGTGCCCACCCTGGCCCTGAACATCATCGAGGGGCAATTTGCGCCACAGTTGTATTTTTTTGGCATGGCGGTAGAAGCTGAGGCGCGCCAGGTTGCCCAGCTTGCCAAACAGCAGAACCTGCATCAGGCCATTATCATCACCACCCGCTCGCAGTTATCACAGCGGCTGCAAACGGCCTTCGAAGAGGAATGGACCGGACCCGAACAAGGTGCAACCTCAGCCAGGGGCATTTTGCGCGAGATCGAATTCAACGACGATCCTACCGCTTTCGCCGACATCGCCGACATTACCGACACGCTGGTCTTTCTCGCTGCCGATGCAGACAGGGCCCGCCTGATCCGCCCCTACCTGCCGAACAAATTGCCGATTTACGCGACCTCGCAAATTTTTGTAGGCAATGAAAATACCCTGGCCAATTACGATTTGAACGGCATCCGCTTCGTCGATATGCCATGGCTGCTGCAGCCCGACCACCCTGCTGTGATGATTTATTCGCGTTCCAACCCGACGCTTTCCGCAGACCGCGAACGGCTTTATGCGCTGGGCATCGATTCATTCCGGCTCACTCAATTGATCCTGTCCAACCAACTGCAAACCGCCCTGCCGCTGGATGGCGTGAGCGGGCAAATTCAACTCAGCGGCCACCACTTCCAGCATATGGCGGTTCCTGCCGTGCTCTTTCAAGGACGCGCCCAGCCTCCCGATGCGCCCACTTCTGCTCCCGCACATGTATTTCCCGACACTGCCGTCGATGCACAATGATCCAGCGAGGCGCACAGGCCGAAACGCTGGCCGCGCAATATTTGCTCCAGCAGGGCTTGAAGCTGATCGCTCAAAATTACCGCAGCCGTTTTGGCGAGATCGACTTGATTATGCAGGATGGGACAACACTGGTCTTTGTTGAGGTGCGCCTGCGGCGCAATGCCGATTTCGGCGGCGCGGCAGCCAGCATCGATGCGCATAAGCAACAGCGTATCATCCGGACTGCACAGCACTACCTTGCCCATCTCGCACGCACCCCGCCATGCCGCTTCGATGCGGTACTCATGGACGGCATCGAAAATGGCCATGTGCAATGGCTGAAAAATGCGTTCCATGCATGATTCGGTTAATATTCGCACTCAGCCCATAAGCCACATATTTTCATGGACATCAACCAACGCATCATCAAGCATTTCAAGGACAGCGCGGAAATCAAGCTGAAGGTCAAGGACGCATTGGCCCAGCCCATTGCCAACGGCGCGCAGGTTTTTTTCGACTGTGTCACCAACGATGGCAAGATCATGTGTTGCGGCAATGGCGGCTCGGCTGCCGATGCACAGCATTTTGCCGCCGAGTTGCTGAACCGCTTCGAAAAAGAGCGTCCCGGTCTGGCGTGCATCGCGCTGACCACCGACAGCTCCGTGCTGACCTCGATTGCCAACGACTACGATTACAACCAGATATTTTCCAAGCAGGTGCGCGCTCTAGGCCTGCCCGGAGACAGCCTGCTGGCCATTTCCACCAGCGGCAACTCACCCAATGTGGTCGCCGCAATTCGTGCCGCCCACGAGCGCGATATGCGCGTGGTCGCTCTGACCGGACGCGATGGCGGCGAAATGGCCCGAGCCCTGCGGGAAAACGATGTATTGATTTGCGTGGATGCTCAAAGCACGGCCCGCATCCAGGAGGTGCACCTACTCGCCCTGCATTCACTGTGCGACATCATCGATTATCTGCTGCTCGGGGAATGACCTTACGCGTGCCCTTTGTACTGATGCTCGTGTTCGCATCGGGTTCACTGCAGGGCTGCCTTCCCGTCGTTGCGGCGGGCGTGGGTACGGGAATCGCGCTGGCACAGGAGCGGCGCAGCAAGGATACACTCATCGAAGACAAACAGATCGAAATTCAAGCCAACGACAGTATCGAAAAGCAATTCAGCAGCGCAATGCACGTCAACGTGACCAGCTATAACCACAACGTGTTGATCACCGGCGAAGTACCGGATGAAGCCACCAAGGCCGGCATCGGCATGGTCGTTGCCGGCATCAAAAACGTGCGCGACATAAACAATGAGCTCGCCATCTCCGGCGTCAGTTCGATCGCATCGCGCAGCAACGATGGCCTGATAACTTCCAATCTCAAACTGCGCTTTGTGAATGAAAAGCGCTTCAATGCCGAACACGTCAAGGTCATTACTGAAAATGGCACTGTGTATTTGCTCGGGATCGTCAACCGCAGTGAGGCCGATGCTGCTGCGGAGATTGCCAGCACTTCCAAGGGAGCGCGGCAGGTTGTCAAAATATTCGAATACCTGGACTAAATGTACCCACTCCCCTCTTTCGAGAACAAAATTTGCACGCCGGATCAGCTTGCGCAACGCGTCGTCGCGTTGCCGCGCCCGCTGGTATTCACCAACGGTTGCTTCGACGTGTTGCATCGCGGTCACGTGACTTATCTGGCGCAGGCCCGCGCACTGGGCGCCTCGCTGGTCATCGGCGTCAACAGCGATGCTTCGGTCAAACGCCAGGGCAAAGGCGATGACAGGCCCATCAATAGCGAACAGGACCGTATGATGGTGCTTGCGGCCTTGGAGGCTGCCAGTCTGGTGGTCAAGTTCGAAGAGGACACGCCGCTCAAGTTGATCCTCGCCTGCCGCCCGGATATCCTAGTCAAAGGCGGCGATTGGCAAATAGACAGGATAGTAGGCGCGAGCGAAGTGCAAGGCTGGGGAGGAACAGTTCACAGCATCCCGTTTTTGCACGAGCGCTCCACTACGGCCCTGTTGAAAAAAATCCGCAGTCTTTAGGCGGGCTTCTGCTCGTCGCCTATGCCAACCACCTCTGCCAGATAATGCTCCAGATTGCGTTGTGGATGCAGCGGATATACCTCGGGCAGCACTTCGATATTCTGTATCCGGTCAAAACGAAAGTTGCGATAAGCATCGCGCTTCTCGCACCACGCCAGCAGCGTCCAGTGGTCTCCCCAACCCATCATGCCCAGCGGCCACAGGATGCGCGTGGTGCTCTGTCCGTTCATGTCCTTGTAGTCGATGGAAACTTTTTGCCGCGCCTCGGTCGCTTCACGCAACAGACCATGCACTTCGCGTTCTGGACGGGAGTAGTTCGGGATACGGTACGGCAGGCGTGAGATGGCAATCAACATCGCCGGGGTGAGCACGGCGAGTATCTTGGCTTCCGCCTGTTTCGCGGCCTGCGCCAGAGCAGGGTCGGTCCACGCCTGCACCATGCGGCTGCCGACCAGCAAGGCGGTGACTTCATCCTGCTGGAACATCAGCGGCGGCAAATCGAAACCAGCGCGCAGCATGTAACCTACGCCCGCTTCTCCATCTATCGGCACGCCGGAAAGGATGAGCGCCTGAACGTCGCGGTACACGGTGCGCACCGCGACGCCCAACTCTTCCGCCAGCGTTTGCGCGGTGATCGCAGTGCGCCGCCCTTGCAACAGCGTCACCAGTTGGAAGAGGCGTTCGGATTTGCGCATTTGCTCCCTATTGGTTGATGGCGACCTCACTCACCTGAATGATGGTCTCGATGTCGGTGTAGTGCGGCATGTCACCCTGCAACTCGGCGGCATACGGCATGAACGCCGCCATGAAGTCATCGGCAGTATCGAACAGATAATGGCACATGGCAACATAACTCGGCGCAGAGCCGGGCGATGCACCACCGATGCCACGATCTACCGACACGCCGCGATAGCCCTTCCCCTTGCTCAGCAACTCAATTGAGCGCGGCATGTGGGTGTTGAGGTAATAATCCATGTCGAACTTGCCGGTGTTGGGATATAGGATGCTGATCTTGACCATTGCAGCTCCCTATCCGCGCTGCATCAGATGCGCCTTGCTTTGGCTCATCGCGATACTATCCTTGGCAATTAGCGGTTCACACATGCCCATCATCTCCGCGCCGAAACACTTCTCGGCAGCATTGGCCGCTTCCAGACTTTCCCAGTAGCTCATGATAATCCATTCGCCATCGTCGGTCTCGGACAGGCTGCGGAAACGGAAACCAGGCTGCTTCCTGGCCCATTCATTGATCTTTTCGTTGGCCTTCAGCCATTCTGCCGCAGTCTTGTCCTGCTTCAAACGCAGGCGCACCAAGTTTATCGTATCAGACATGTCATTCTCCTCGATTGATGTGCCGGGACATCCGGCAGGAGAATGCTACGCCCCCGCTGCTGACAGCATGATGGCAGGAGTCTTTCCCTTAAGCATCTGCGTCGCGATCAACTCGAAATCGGCTTTGGGAATCTCCAGATGCCCGTAGCGAAACGCATAGCCCCAATGCGTCTTGTCCTTGATAAAAGAAAGCCGTTCGATCAGCGGGCGAATCGGCACATCGACGGCATCGAGAAAATGAATATCTCTGCGATACGGAATGAAGCCGGGAAACATCTCGAAAGGATACACCTCGTGACCAACTACTTTGCCGATGCCGGTGAACTGCTGGCACAGCCTGTCTTCGCCGAATTTTTCTTTCGACGAATAGTAGATCAAGCCATCGCCCACCGCCATGCGCTTCAGCCAGTTGTGCCACGGCAAGGCGCAACTGGCTGAAGCCGCCCGCCACGCCCATCTTCACGTGCTCTTTCGAGGCGATGCCAATCCAGTAGCGTTTATCTCTCGTACTCATTTTCTATATCTTCCAGTTCCAGCAACAAACGCAAACGGTCATGCTTCGCCACATCCCGCCAATGCCGCCCCGACACCGCGCCCAGCTCGCGCAACTGCTCCAGCGTATGGATGCCCTCCTGCGCCAGCATCTGCCGCGACTTGTGGCCGAAGTTGGGCAGGTCGGCGAGGCTCACACTATTCGCCTTCCCAGTAATCTGCACTCTGCTCCGCGTGCCCGACAAAACGGAAACCGCGCGGCTTGCCGTCCGCACCTGCGGGAAACTCGGCCAGCACGCCGAACTTGCCGGTGTCGGGATACTCCGCGATCTCCGGCATCTGCTTGGTGCTGACCGCGAGGTATTTCAGCTCGACGCTGCCGGTGTTGATGACCTGGTGCGCCGTCTCCTTGCCACCCGGCGGGCAGGCGACGAAGTCACCCTGACGGATCTGATAAGTCGTATCGCCGATGCGCACTTCGCCCGTGCCTTCCAGCACGAATACCATCTCCTCGTTGACCTGATGATTGTGGAACGGGAACGCGCGCTTGCCAGGCGGCACGGCGGTGATGTTGTAGCCCAGCTTCTGCGCACCGATACGCGGCGCGATCATGCCCATGCGCGCCTCGTAGCGCTCCGCCGCCGCGCCGGTCGGCGCGAAAGCGGACGGGCGCGGTTGCAGTTCGACATCGGCGATGTTGATGACAGGTTTGTTCATGGTTTGCCTCCTGTTATTTTGGAAGGTCTAACTTTACGCCATCCTGCTGACAGCGTGGTGTCAGCAGCGGCCCGGACGAGCACAAAACGTTGAGCAGCAAAATGCGCAATTCCGGTCAAGACGCGAAATAGGCTGCAAGGTATAGTTTGTCCAGTTCAGGAAAGTACTGCGGAGAATATGTCGAAGGCTAGCGCATATGCGGAGAGGTTCAACAGGGTGTTCGATTACATCGACCGGCATCTTGGCGATGAGTTGACCCTGGAACAATTGGGCCAAGTGGCGAATTTTTCCAAATACCACTTTCAGCGGCAGTTTTCCGAATATACAGGTATCAGCGTTTTCAGGTATGTCCAGCTGATGCGGCTCAAGCGCGCATCCTACCGGCTGGTCTTCAACAGGCTGGAAAGGATTATCGACATTGCGCTGGATGCCGGCTTCGAAAACCCGGAATCGTTTTCGCGGGCGTTCAAAAACACCTTCGGGCAAACGCCTTCCGCATTCCGCAATAATCCCGCATGGCAACCGTGGAACGAGCAATACAAATTCCCAAACAGAGAAAGGAAGCAGAACATGGAAGTAAAAATAGCCGATTTCGAGCAGACCAAAATCGCGGCATTCAAGCACCGGGGCGCGCCCGAGCTGGTCAACGATTCAGCGCAAATATTTATCGAATGGCGCAAACAAAGCGGCTTATCACCGGTCAAAGCCAGCAAGACCTTCGGCATCGTTTACGATAACCCGGAAACCACGGAGCCGGAAAAATTCCGCTTCGACATCTGCGGCACGGTGACGGAAGACATTCCCGGCAACCCGCAAGGCGTGGTGAACGGCGCGATCCCCGGCGGACGCTGCGCGGTGGTACGCCACCTCGGCGCGCACGACAGGCTCAGGGAGAGCATCTATTACCTGTACCGGGAGTGGCTACCGGGAAGCGGCGAGGAGTTGCGCGATTTCCCGCTGTATTTCCACTATCTGAACTTCATGCCGGAAACACCGGAGCTTGAGCTGATTACGGATATTTACTTGCCGTTGAAATAGGAAATCAAAGAGAGCGGCTGCGCAATAATTTCGGCTTTAGGGACGCCTCTTCGGCAAGCATCTTTTTTCCTTGCTCGGTGAATTTCCACCAAGGGATGGATACGCCGTCTTGCAGGTATTGTTGCGCAGCCAGCAACGTGTAGAACACGCAGAGATCGTGGCGCTTGCCCATGCCATCCGACAGCGCCAGATAAATCTTGAGCGGATCGCGCGCCGCGAGTTGTTGCGGGGTGAGGATGCCGAGCGAGCGCAGGTCGGAGGCGATGGACTTGCCGATGTTGGGTATGTCTTCCAACCTGGCAGCACTCATGCTATTTCAGCTTTCCATCTTTGATATAAGCTACCAGCTGTTCGAGCGCCGTCCCCCAGCCTTTTTCATAGCCCATGTCGGCGTGCTTTCTGCATCCCGCTTCGTCGCCATGGCGGACGGTGGCGGTGTATCTCGTTCCCGCTCCATGTGTGGCGAGCTGGATGGTCGCGGTAAAGAAGAACGCGCCGGTTTCCTCTGCCTTCGGAGGTGGTGCGGGACGAAAGCCGGGCAACAGCGCGTTGGTCCAGGTCAGCCTTTCGTTTTCGACCACTTCGAGGTAGCAACCGGTGCCGGGAAATTCCTTGCCCTCGGGCGATTGCATCACGGTGCGGAAGATGCCGCCGGGGCGCAGGTCTATCTCGCAGTCTATGGTTTTCCAGGGTAGGGGACAGAACCAGGGCTTGAGATGTTCCGGTTGCGTCCATGCCTTCCAGACCAGTTCCTTGGGTACGTCCACGATGCGCTCGAACGATAGATCGAGCTTGGGGTCGAGTGCCTGATTCATGGTGTGTTTCTCCGGTCAGTTTTTTGCAGTGCAGTTGAACATCCACTTCACGCCGAATTTATCCGTAAGGCTGCCGAAATACGCCCCCCAGAACATGTCGGCCAGCGGCATTTCAATCCTGCCACCCTCGGCCAGCGCATTGAACAGGCGCTCCGTTTCGGCGCGCGTGTCCGGTTCAAGGTTGAGGTAGACATTGTTGCCTTGTTTGACGGACAAACCCATGGATTCGGGCGAGTCCGTGCCCATCAGCTCGTGTCCGCCCAAAATCGGCAGCGCGACGTGCATGACCAGATCGAGGTCGCCTGCGGGCAGCGGCGGCTGGCCGGGTTGCGGCGGGATGTCCTTGAAGCGCGCGATCGGCGCGGAAAATTCCGTCCTGAAAACGGTTTTGTAAAAATTGAACGCCGCTTCGGTGTCGCGGGAAAAATTCAGGTAGGTGCTGACTCTTGCCATTTCGGGTACCTCGCTTTCGTTAAGTTAAGTATTCAAGCCGCCCCCGCCGCGCGCTGCAAAGCGGCGATGTCGAACTTTTTCATCTTGAGAAATGCCCGCGTCACGCGGGCGCGCTGTTCCGGGGAACCGCCCATCAGCTCGCCCATTTGCGACGGGACGACCTGCCACGAGACCCCGTACTTGTCCTTGAGCCAGCCGCATTGCCCTTCCTCTCCGCCTTCGGAAAGCCTGCGCCAGTAGTAATCAACTTCTTCCTGGTCTTCGCAATTCACGACGAAAGAAATCGACTCGTTGAATTTGAACAAAGGTCCGGCGCTCATCAACTGATACGTCTGTCCGAACAGTTCGATGACGACGATCTCCACCGTGCCGGAAGGCGTACCTTCGAGAAGGCGGGTGCTGATAATTTTCGCGTCCTTGAAGACGGCGGTATAAAACTCGGCGGCGGCGCGGGCTTCTTTGTCGAACCATAAAAACGGGATGATTTTCTGCATGATGTCTCCTGATTATTTTTCGGTAACCGCCTTGAGATTTTCCAGCCCCTTGTCGAAATCGCTGCCGATCATTTTGTCCATGTTCATGAACAGGCCGATCAGCTTGCCCGGAAATGAATTTTTTCCGTCCATCGCCCAGGTGACCTGGGTGGCATCGCCCTGATGGGTCAGGGTAAACACCACGCGGTTGCGGCCTTCGAAGGGTTCGATCATATGCAGTTCGAGCCCAACCTTGCCGGGCGGCGCGGTATCGGTGATGGCGATCTCGCCCTTGCCGACCTCCTGGTTGCCTTCCCATGCGTAAGTCGCTCCTTTGCCCATGGTGGCGGCGCCGTAGATTTTCTTCATCGCGGGGTCTTTGTTGTACGGAGTCCAATCATTCCACGCATGAAAATCGTTGATCAGCGGGAAGATTTTTTCTGGCGGAGCTTTGATCGTCACGCCGCGCTCAACATGAAAAGTATCTGGCTTGGTTGAGGCGTAAATCAACAGCGGCAATAGCAACGATAACGACAATGAGTATTTTATTAGCATGATGATGTTCCTTGGCTGAATTTATGAGACTTGAAAAAATTCGATCAAGGCGGGTGCTAACACCTTCATCGAAACGTTATGGCTCTGTTTGGCTAAAAATTTTCGTTGTGCGTTGGGTATGACATCAGCTGTGGCTGAGACAGCTTTACGTAAAGATGCAGGACTTTTTTCTCCGCCGATAACGATGGTCGGTGTGTTGATTTTTGCTGCCGCAGCAGTGGGTAAATCAAATCCATTCATAATCGCCATATCGTAAGGCAAAGTGTGTGCGGTGCTCTTGAGGTCTTTCCACATTGGCATGAAGCGCATCACCCAGCCCATCACAGACGGCATACCAATCACCTTGCACATAAAGTAATGAACCGCGGCACTACGTTGGTCTGCATCAATCAAGGCTTGCGTATGCTCACGATAATCTTGGGGTGGCTGGTACTCGCTCTTATCCACCCCGACAAACGGCGGCTCATACAAAGCGAGTTTTTTGATATTCAATCCGCTCGCAGCCGCATGTAAGGCAAGTGCCGCGCCAGACGACATGCCGTAAAGACTAGCCTGACCACCCGCTGCGGCGATGAGTGCTTCAATATCTTCAATCTCGCGCTGCATCGCATAAGGTTTGGTATCCGTGCTATCGCCGCGCCCACGTCGGTCATAGTTGATGACGGTAAAATGCGGAGCAAGTAACTCTGCTAATTCCACCGCACCAGAAAATTTTCGCCAGCCCATTGCGCCGCCCACCGTAACGAGCGGTGTACCCTGACCAGTTTGGTCGTAAGCGATGGTTGTGCCGTCTTTTGAAATCACCGTTTTCATAATTTTCCTTTTGAATAATTATTTCAGTATTTCGGCAAGCCGTTGCAAACTGTCTTCCCAGCCTTGGCGATAACCTGCCTGTGCTGCTGCTTCGCACTTTGCTGCGGACATAAAGCGGGTATGCAAGGTAATTGTGGTTTGTCGGTTGCGTTCTGCAAACGTCACCGTTACGCGTGCGTGCGGTGGCAACCCTGCGCCACAAGGATGACCCTCGGCCACCTCGCCGTCATATACGATACGTTCAAACTCAACAATTTCGTTGAACCTACCGCGACAGGGATAACACACACCATCAGGTGCGAACAGGGTTAAGTCGAAATAGCCGCCTGCGCGCAAATCCATGGTGCAGGATTTACCCGTGAAGCCATTCGGCCCCCACCATTGCTCGATGTGTTTGGGGTCAGTCCACGCTTGCCACACCAAGGCACGTGGCGCATCGAACACGCGTGAGAAAGATAATTCCGTGTTTTCTGCTATGCTCATGTTCGCTCCTGCTCATTTATTGATTACGTTTTACTTCGTAGTGCAGGCACACCACACCCGACACAAAAATTTTACTTTTCACCAGCGTGAGTGCGGTTCTGTCCTTGATGTTTTTGAATAAGGGAATACCTTGCCCCAACAAAATCGGATTGATGAACAACCAATACTCGTCGATGAGGTTTTCCGCCATCAGCGCATGAGTTGCGGAGGGGCTGCCAAACATCAGAATCTCGCTACCGGTGCCTTGCTTCAGTTGGGTGATTTCGCCGGTTAAATTACTGCTGATTATTTTTGTATTGACGTGATTTTTTTCTTCCAGCGTTTTCGACAATACAATTTTTCTGGCATTTTTATACCAGCGCGAATGTTCAATATCGTGCCGGGTGGGATCAGGCTTATCTGCCGCAGTGGGCCAATACGATTCCATCATCTGGTAAGTATTGCGTCCGTACAATGCAGTGTCGGTCTGCTGAATCCTTTGCTCCACATATTCAAATAAATCGTCACTAATGCTTATCCAGCCCAGGCTAGCCATACCCTCATCGGTCGAGGCGACAAAACCATCCAGTGACACATGTACAAACGAAACGATTTTTCTCATGATTTTCTCCTTGATTAAACTTTTGATAAATAGCCTGCAAGGCGCGCCAGTGTTTGCTCGCCACCTTCTATTCCACCATAGGTTTTAACCGCAAAGTTGAGTGCTTCAACCGTTGGAAAAAGCCCGCGTATCGTCATTCTGGTTTGCTTGCCCGCTACCTCGAACGTCCACGTCGCATAAAAATTTGTATCCGGGTCGCCCTTGCGTTTTCCACCATGCGAAAACTCGATGCGTTCATGTTCAACGATGGCAGTGAAAATGCTTTTGTTGGGATAGTCCGTGCCGTCTGGCCCGTGCATGATGTGCGACCACTCGCCGCCCACGCGAAAATCCATTTTCTCCAGCATGTTGGTAAAACCGTTCGGCCCCCACCAATGCACAACATGCTCTCAGGCTTGGTCATCGCCTCCCATACCAGTTCGCGCGGCGCATCGATGAGGCGGGTGATGACCATTTCGCGGTCGGAGCCTGTTACTGCGGATTCATTTTTTCTTGCGTCCATTTTTCTTCTCCTGTGCTTGAAGCTGTTTGAGATAGCTATCCAGCCGGTCAAACCTCTGCTCCCAGAATTGGCGGTACTGCTCCATGAAATCGGCGGCTTCGTGCAACGGTGCCGCCTCTAGATGGCAGGGCCGCCACTGCGCCTGACGGCTGCGCGAAATCAGCCCGGCGTTTTCCAGCACCTTGAGGTGTTTGGTGACGGCGGGCGCGCTGATCTCAAACGGGGCGGCCAGTTCCGTGACCGAAGTTTCACCCAAGGCAAGCCGCGCGAGAATGGCGCGGCGGGTGGGGTCGGCAAGGGCAGCAAAAGTAAGACTGAGAGTGTCGGAAGCCATAATGATTGCACCGCATCGTTATTTAACCATTAGGTTAAATATAGTAGCTTCGGCGGAGACTGTCAAGCGAGTAGCGCGATCCGGCGTACAGATTCCGCTCAGCCCATCGGCTGACGGATGATGGTTTTCCATTTCTCCGGTGCGGCTCTGCGAATGTCGCTCAGGTAGATTTCGTGATGCTTGCCGCGCAGCTTGCATCCTTGGGCTGCGATAAACTGATGCACCTTGACGATGGTCGGGCCTTCTTCGGAGAAAGGGCCGATATGCAGAGTCTGCGCGCACTGGCCTTCGGTGAACGCCTCGAAGCGCAGTTTGGCAATCGCGGCGGGATTTTTCTTCTTCTTTACTTCGGCATTGGCGGCATCCACCAGCTCTTTACTGATGAAGGGCGGTTGCATAATCATCGCCGTCCACTGCCATTTGGATTTATCGCCGGTAGCAAAGCTGGACATATCGTCCGCCCACCACAAGCCCTCCAGCGGCATCACGCCGTAATCTATCGTCTGTGCGCCTTTCTTCACCATGAACTTCAGCGTGTAGGAAACCGCAAACAGCACCTCGATTGCCGCCGCAAATTCCGGCGCGGTGTTCGGGTCACCCTTCCCGTCCACCATCAGGTAATTCATCGCTGGTATGTCCACCTGCACTACCTCCTTGGCAGAGGGTTGATACAGGTGCTTGAGTTCCTTCTTCAGGTCGAGCTTTTCCATTTTCGCCTCCTGCTATCGAACCACCGAGATGTAAATATACACCCGCCTGCTGACAACGTAATGTCAGTAGCGTGCTTTCGTTTGATGATTCGCTCCGGGCTTGCGATAATGCGCCCTTCTAGTTTGGTACCACTGCCATGCCCACCCCCACTGAAATTACCCTGCACCAGAAATCGAAATCCCTGGAGATCGCCTTTGACGATGGCACGCGTTACACGTGGCCGTTTGAATTTCTGCGCGTGAACTCTCCCTCTGCCGAGGTGCGCGGCCATGGGCCGGGACAGGAGGTGCTGCAAACCTGCAAGCGAGACGTCAATGTGCTCGATGTGGAACCGGTAGGCAGTTATGCGATGAAAATCACCTTCGATGACGGCCATGACAGCGGCCTTTATACCTGGGAATACCTTCAACACCTGGGCAAACATCAGGACGAGCTGTGGCAGGATTATTTGCACCAGGTTGCAGAGGCGGGTGCATCGCGCGAGCCAACACGGTAGAATTCTTTCAGTCAGCTTGACTGGCTAAGGTTCGGATCAGGTTGCTGGCGTACATACAATTGAACTCTGATGCTCCGCCCCAAATGACTCAACAGGTACTCAAGAATGACTGATACACACTTCGGTTTTGAAACCGTCGCGGAGGAAGAAAAGGCCAGGCGTGTCGCTGGCGTGTTCACCTCAGTGGCCGGAAAATACGACGTCATGAATGACCTGATGTCCGCCGGGCTGCACCGCCTGTGGAAACGCTTTGCGGTCAGCATCAGCGGCGTGCGCGCAGGGCAGCGGGTGCTGGATGTCGCGGGCGGCTCCGCTGATTTGTCGCGGCTTTTTTTGCAAACCGTCGGAGACCGGGGGCAAGTGGTGCTCACCGATATCAACAACGCCATGCTGCGCGTCGGACGTGACCGTCTGCTCGACGAAGGTTACGCCACGCCGGTTACGCAATGCGATGCCGAACACCTGCCGTTTCCGGATAATTACTTCGATTGCGTCAGCATCGCCTTCGGCCTGCGCAACGTCACGCACAAGGACATCGCGTTGCGCGAAATGCAGCGCGTACTCAAACCCGGCGGACGGCTGATCGTGCTGGAATTTTCCAAGGTCGCCAAACCGCTGGAAAAAATCTACGATGTTTATTCTTTCAAATTGCTGCCCAGGATAGGGCAACTCATCGCCAATGACGCCGACAGCTACCGTTACCTTGCCGAGTCGATACGCATGCATCCGGGACAGGATGAATTGAAGAGCATGATGCAAGCGGCAGGGCTGGGCAATGTTGAATATTTCAACATGACGGGCGGCGTAGTGGCAGTGCACCGGGGTTACAAATTCTGATTTCCCCTATGCAAATAGATACCAATACCTCTCATACAGTGCTTCGCTTGGCCATTTTTAGCCAGACCCTATGCCACAACAAATAGACAAGCTCGCTGTTCTGTTTGCCGATATTTGCGGCAGCACGGCGCTTTATGAAAATCTTGGTGATGATCTGGCGCGAAAATTGATTTCGCGCTGCATCAATACCATGGTCGACAAAATCCCCGTCTTTCATGGCACGCTCGTCAAGACCATCGGTGACGAGATCATGGTCACTTTCCCCAGCGCGGAGGCTGCCTTGCTGGCCGCCTGCGAAATGAAGGCAGCAGTTGAAAATGACCGTCCGCAATCCGACAGCAATCCGTTGCAGGTTCGCATCGGCTTTAACTATGGCGAGGTGCTCAAAGAGTCCGACGATGTGTTTGGCAATACCGTCAATATCGCCGCCCGCGTTGCCTCGATAACCAGGGCAGATCAGATCATGACCACGCGGGCGGTATACGATGCTTTGCCTGCCGTCCTTCAGGAAAAATTGCGCCCTATCATGCGCGCCGAATTCAAAGGCAAGCAGGAGTACCAGGAAATATACGTGGTCATCTGCGAACAGGAGGATACGCTGAGCACGCGTTGCGGTATCCCGGCCTACCGCAAGACCCCGGATAATATCGATGAAATGATTTTGCATTACCGCAACCAGACGCTCAAAATCAACAAGGAACGCAGGAGCGTGGCATTGGGACGCGGGGAGGCCTGCGATATTGTCGTCAAGAATGCGTTTGCATCACGGCTGCACATCCACATCGAACTGCGTTTCGGGAAATTTATCCTCTCGGACCAAAGCACCAACGGAACCTATGTCCGTTTCAATAACGGCGATGTGGAACACATCACCTGCGCAGAGATTCCGCTGCATGGCATGGGCTCCATCAGCCTGGGTCAAGCGTTTTCAGAAAATCCCCCCGAACTTATTGAGTTCTCTGTCTCCTCCACTCACGCTCAACATCGATAGGTGTAGTAGTGAAGATTTTTTTGCGAGGCATGCTTGTCCGTTAATTCCGAGTTGTCAGCCAGCGCGCTACGCCGCCAGACCAGGCTGGAAACCCTCGCCGCAATTGAATTTCCAGCCGACCTGCCGGTAGTAGGCAGGCGCGCCGATCTGGCGCGCGCGATAGGCGAAAATCAGGTAGTCATCGTATGCGGTGAAACCGGCTCGGGCAAAACCACGCAGCTGCCGAAAATTTGCCTGACGCTGGGGCGCGGCATACTGGGCGTGATCGGCCACACCCAGCCGCGCCGCGTGGCCGCGCGCACCGTGGCCTCGCGCATCGCCTTTGAATTGAAGACCGAACTGGGCGGCGCGGTCGGTTACAAGGTGCGCTTCAACGACAAGGTGTCGCAGGATACCTGCATCAAACTGATGACCGACGGCATCCTGCTGGCGGAGATACACCGCGACCCGTTGCTGAAAAATTACGATACGCTGATCATCGACGAGGCGCACGAGCGCTCGCTGAACATCGACTTCCTGCTCGGCTACCTCAAGCAATTGTTGCCGCGCCGCCCAGATCTCAAGCTCATCATCACTTCCGCAACGCTGGATGCAGACCGGTTTGCGAAGCATTTCGGCGCGAAGGTGGTGGAAGTCTCGGGCCGCAGCTATCCGGTCGAGACGCGCTACCGTCCCCTGGAGGTCAGCGAAGAGGGCGAGGCGCAGGACGTTCCGGAAGCGGTAAGCGCAGCGCTTGATGAACTGGCGGCGGGCGGTTTGCGTGGCGACGTGTTGGTGTTCCTGCCGGGTGAGCGCGAGATACGCGACACAGCGGAGGTGTTGCGCAAGCATCACCCCAAAGGCATAGAAGTGCTGCCGCTGTTTTCGCGCCTGTCTGCGGCGGAGCAGGACAAAGTCTTCAAGACCGGTGGACAACGGCGCGTGGTACTGGCTACCAACGTAGCGGAGACCTCGCTGACCGTGCCCAATATCGGCTATGTGATCGACTGCGGTTTGGCGCGGGTAAACCGCTACAGCATCCGGCAGAAGGTCGAGCAATTGCACATCGAAAAAATTTCGCGGGCCGCCGCCAATCAGCGGGCCGGTCGTTGCGGGCGGGTGATGAGCGGCGTATGCATCCGCCTGTATGACGAAGCAGATTTTTTGCAGCGCGCGGAATTCACCGACCCGGAGATTTTTCGGGTGTCGCTGGCGACCGTGATCCTGCGCATGAGCGCACTCGAGCTCGGAGATATTTCGGATTTCCCGTTCATCGAGCCGCCCACGCCCAGAATGATCGCGGATGGCTATCAATTGCTCACTGAGTTGGGTGCGATAAGTGATCTCCCCTCGCCCTCCGGGAGAGTGGGTGAGGGAGCACGCCGTCTTACACCGCTGGGACACGAACTCGCCAAGCTCCCGCTGGATCCGAAAATCGCCCGCCTGCTGCTGGCGGGGCGGCAATATCATTGCCTGACGGAAATCCTGATCATCGCCAGTGCGCTGTCGGTACAAGACCCGCGCGAACGTCCGCTGGATCGGCAGGAAGCGGCAGATAGCGCACACAAGCGCTTTGCCGACGAGCGTTCCGATTTCCTCGCTTATCTCAAAATCTGGGCGTGGTTCGAACAGGCGGTGGCACACAAGCAATCCAATCGCCTGCTTGCGGAAGAGTGCCGCAGGAATTTTCTGTCGCCGTTGCGGCTGCGCGAGTGGCGCGAGCTGCACCAGCAGTTGCATGCTCAGGTTGCGGAAATGGGCATGCGCGGCAACGAGCAGCCGGCGACTTACGAACAGATACACAAGGCGCTGCTGTGCGGGCTGCTCGGCAATATCGGCATGAAGGGCCTGGAGAGCAATGAATATCTTGGGGCGCGCGGCATCAAGTTCATTGTCGCGTCGAATTCCGTGCTGGCCAAGAAAGGCACGAAATGGGTTATGGCTGGCGAGTTGGTCGAGACACAGCGTTTGTATGCCCGGTGCGTGGCGCGCGTCGAACCGGAATGGCTGGAAGAAACCGGCAGCCATCTGATCAAGCGCCACTACTACGATCTGCATTGGGAAAAGAAGGCCGCGCAAGTCGTGGCCTACGAGCGCAGCACGCTGCATGGATTGTTGCTGAACGCCAAGAAGCGCGTGCACTACGGGCCGATGAATGTGGCGGAATCGCGCGAGGTATTCATCCGCCAGGCCCTGGTAGGCGGCGAGTTTGAAACACGCGCACCGTTCTTCGCACACAACCAGAAACTGATCGCCGACATCGAGGCGCTGGAGCATAAAGCGCGACGTCCAGATGTGCTGGTGGACGACGAGTTGATCTTCGCGTTCTACGACAACAAAATTCCGCCGGATATCCATAACGGCGCATCGTTCGAACATTGGCGCAAGGAGGCGGAACGCGCCGACGCAAAATTGCTCTACCTGAAAAAAGACGATCTGATGCGCCATGAGGCCGCCGGTATCACCACCGACCAGTTTCCGCCGCAACTGAAGATCGACAACGTCAGCTTCGCGCTGAGCTACAATTTTTCGCCCGGTAAAAACGACGACGGCATCACTCTCACCGTGCCGCTGGCGCTGATCAATCAAGTAAGCGCGCCCCGCTGCGAGTGGCTGATACCGGGCATATTGGCGGAAAAGGTCGTTCAACTGATCAAGACGCTACCGCAGAAGCTGCGCCGACACCTGGTGCCGGTGCCGGAATTTTCCGCAGGTTTTTGTCGTGACGTCCAGCCGTCAAATACGCCGCTGTTGCAGGCGCTGGCGCGCTACATCCGCGAACAAAAGCAGGTCGATGTGCCGCTGGATGCGTTCCGGCCGGAACAATTGCCGCCGCACTTGCTGATGAACTTCCGTATCGTGGATGAGCACGGCCGCCAACTCGGCATGTCGCGCAACTTCGCAGCATTGCACGCCGAGCTAGCTCCGCGTATTGCACCCGTCAGCGTCACGGTCGCCTCGACGGGACACAAAAGCGAATCTGTTTCTGAGCAGCGCTACACTGCATGGAGTTTTGGCGACTTCGCCGGGACGCGTGAAGTAAAGCGCGCGGGGCAGAACGTCACCTTGTATAACGCGCTGGTGGATGAAGGGGACGCGGTGGTGCTGCGCGCATTCGATACCCGTGATGCCGCACAATCCGCGCACCGTGGCGGATTGCGCCGCCTGTTCATGCTGCTGCTAAAGGAGCAGGTAAAGTATCTGGAAAAAAATCTGCCCGATGCACAACGGCTAGGCATGTTGTTCATGCCATTTGGAACACAACAGGAATTGCAGCAACAGATACTGGCGATGACCTTCGAGCGTTGCTGCCTGAACGATCCCTTGCCGACCAACGAAGCGGAATTCACCGCGCGCGGCAAGGATGCGAAGAACCGCCTGTTGTTGATTGCGCAGGAGCTCGCGCGCTTAGTGGGCACCGTGCTGACCGAATATCAGGTCGTACAGAAAAGTTTGCCTCAGCTCAAGGCGCATGCCCAGGCCAACCAGGATATGCGCGCGCAATTGGAATGGCTGCTGCATGGTAAGTTTATTCGTGACACGCCTTATGAGCGCCTGCAACATGTGCCGCGTTACCTGAAGGCGATCAATCTGCGCATCGAAAAACTGCGCACCAACCCGGCACGCGATGCGCAGTGCGTCGCGCAGTTGCAGCCGTTGATGCAGGCCTGGCAGAAGCTGCGCCAGAACCCGCAGAGCAGCAACGATCCGCGTGTGGACGAATTTGCCTGGCTGTTGCAGGAGCTGCGCGTCTCGTTGTTTGCACAGGAACTGAAAACGCCGGTAATCGTATCGGTAAAGCGGCTGGAGAAAATGCTGGCGGGAATCAGAGGTTAATTATTGCCGTAGCGGGATGCGCTAACTTTGTTGTTCCAGCATCCGTTCAAACTGCCGCGCAATCACTGGCGCGCTGAACTGTTGCGTCACCCAGGAACGCCCCTGCTCCTGCATGCGTTGGCGCAGCTGGACATCGCCCGCCATCGCGAGGATGGCATCGCGCCATGCAGGAATGTCGCCGGGTGGAAGGAGCTTCCCGGTGACATCGGGTTGCAACGTTTCCGGTATGCCTCCCAGTTTGCTGCACAACACCGGCACACCGCTGGCCTGCGCTTCGATGGAGACCCGACCGAAGGTTTCTGTTTTTGTCGTCGGCATCGCCAGCATATCCATCGCGGCATAGTTGGGCCTGACGTCGGTAGACCATTTATGGATGATATGGCGAGCGCCGTATCCGCTGTTGGCAATGTAGGCTGCGAATTCGGCAGAGTGGGGGCCTTCACCTATCCACACCGCCTTGAGATTGGGCAAGCGAGCCATGGCCTGATTTACGGCTTCGGCCAGCATGAAAATTCCCTTGTCGCGATGCATCGCGCCGATAAAGCCGAGCACAAGGTCAGTCTCATTTATCCCCCAGCTCTCGCGAGTAGTGCGGCGCAGCACAGGGTCAACGTGGAAATAATCCAGGTCGAGCGGGTTGTACAGGACCTGAATATGCGACGGCGGGATGCCTGACGCGATGAAGCGCTCGCGCATGAACTCGGAAATCACGATGAAACGGTCGGCAAGGCGCGGGATGAAATAGCGGGTCGTGGGTCGCAGCGGAAAATCCATGTGCTTGAACAGCGCCAGCTTCACCCGTAGCGCGCGTGCGATCAGCGCCAGCGGCCAGTATTCCTTGCTGAAACTGCTGATGATCCAGTCCGGATGAAAATTTCCGCTGGCCTTCAGCACGGCGATGATGCCGCGCGGATCGACGGCATTCCTGAATGTGCCGTTATAGAGTTGCACGCCGCTGCCCGACAGACCGGTGTGTATCGGTGAACCGGGATAGACGACGGCTGCCACAGTATGCCCGGTCTTGTGCATCGCGAGTGCCAGCGTAACAAAGTGGCTTTCGGTGCCCCCGCCGCCCCGATTGGTACCCACGAAGAGCAGTCTCATCCGCGCTTGTCTTCGTAATTGGTCAGCAGCTTGATCAGAAACATGTGGAGCAAATGACTGCCCACCACCAGCACCCGCCGCAATTGCATCGGGTCATCCACAGCGGATGCGCGACCGCGCCGGGTCGTGGTGGCGGCGCTGTATCCGGCCTGGCGGGTCGCTGCCACGACGCGCGCATCAACATCACCATAGGGATAGCAAAACTGCGTGACGGGTGCGCCGATCAGCGCTTCCAGATCGCTCTTGCTGCCCGCTATCTCATCGACCAGTTCGGCATCGGTGCAACCTGTCAGGCGAGGGTGGGTGCGGGAATGCGCGCCCACTTCCATCCCGGCGGCGTGCCATTGCTTGACCTGCTCGGCGCTCATCAACTGTTTGCGCACATTCAAAGCTGCCGCATCCCAATCGTTGTGTTGCCCGTTACGCTGACTCACCACATAACAGGTCGCGCTGAAGTTGTTGGCCCGCAGTGCGGGCAAGGCATTTTCCAGCGCATCCAGATAACCGTCGTCCAGCGTGATGACCGCTACCCGGCCGGATTTTTCACCGCGCAAATAAGGCATCGCATCGGACATCGAAAGGCCCCGGTAGCCCAGCAGGCGCAGCAGACGCATCTGCCTGGCGAAGGCGCCGGTACGCACATACAGGCTGCGCAGCTTCGCTTGCTGCGGCGGGTAGCCGATGTTGTGATACATGAGGATGGGAATGTGATTCACAGCTTTTTATCTCGAAGACCAGCCTTAGATTAACATATCAGCTAGGGTGTTACGAATGGTCATGTTTGGCATGGCAACTTGTCCGTCGCATCAGCCAGCTTAGATACGTCGCCATAATTAGCGATGTCGCCACACCGCAACTAAAGGTGACGGAGAATTCTTTATCATCCGGGTGAAACGCAGCGGCTATAAAACGAAAATTTCGAAGTGGGGCGCCAAAGGCCTATTGGCATGATCGCAAGGCAGATGTCGCGTGGCGAGGTTGATGAATGCAGAAAGAAGCGGACTGCGGAACCGTTCGCAGTCCACCTTGAACCGTTCAGGCATAATCGACCAGCAGGCGTTTGACCTTGGCAAAAGAGAGCAGACCGCGCAAACGTTGTCCGTTGTTTTCTGTCTTCTCCATTACCGGCAAATGGGTCAAGCCGGTTTCCTTGAAGACTTTCAAGAGATCGCCCACGGTAGACCGTTCGATGTCACGGATATCGGCGACTTGCCAATCGCCGATTTTTTGCATGATGTCTTTCACCTGCACTTCATCATGGCTGATTGCCGCAAGATTGATATATTGCTGCGGTTTTTCGCCCAAAATGTCGTAGGCGGTGAGCATGCCCACGACCGCGCTATTATTGACATCGACGACGAAAGCGCAACGGACACCGGCGTGCTTCATATGCTCAAGCGCCGCATCCAGGGAGTCCGATTCGGATACGGTTACCGATGAGCGTGAACGGAAATCAATCATGACTGATAACGCCGGATCTGTCGCCAATACATGCCATGGCTCGTTGCCGGGAATGGGCAGTTTGTCACCGTGTATGGATTTTAATTTCAGCATAGTGTGTGGCATATCTCATATTCCTTGTCGCATTGAAGTAATAGTGCGGTCTAACTGCACCTGGTCTCTTGGCATAACCTGGACGTTCCAGTAAATTTCCCAAGCGCGCGCAGGATAACAGAATATTGCCGGATGTTAACAGACGCCTCGAATGCCGCGCCATGGGTGCAGGGGTGGATGGGCGCCAGCCAGATTGGCCTGCGGCTCGGCAGGCTATCGCTACAAGTCTGGCTTATTGCCTACGGTATAATCCACTCATTCTTCCTGGTAAGGAAAATAAAATGATGGACGAGCAACTGCGCGTAGCCGCGCTGCAATATCACCGCCAGGCCCCGGCAGGAAAAATTACCGTTACTCCAAGCAAGCCGATGATCACCCAGCGCGATCTGGCGCTGGCCTATTCGCCGGGCGTGGCGGCAGCCTGTGAAGCCATCGTGGCGAACCCGGCCGAGGCGCGCAATCTTACCGCGCGCGGCAATCTGGTTGCGGTGATCACAAATGGCACGGCGGTGCTGGGCCTGGGTGCGATCGGTCCGCTGGCAGCCAAGCCGGTGATGGAAGGCAAGGGCATGCTGTTCAAGAAATTTGCCGGCATCGACGTGTTCGATCTGGAGATAGCCGAATGCGATCCCGACAAACTGGTGGACATCATCGCCGCGCTGGAACCGACCTTTGGCGGCATCAACCTGGAAGACATCAAGGCGCCCGAATGTTTTTACATCGAGCGCAAGTTGCGCGAGCGCATGAACATCCCGGTTTTTCACGACGATCAGCACGGCACGGCGATCATCGTCGGCGCAGCATTGCTGAACGGCCTCAAGGTAGTCGGCAAGGACATTGCAAAAATAAAACTGGTGGTTTCCGGCGCGGGAGCAGCGGCATTGGCCTGCCTGGATATGCTGGTCAGCCTAGGCGTGCGCCTGGAAAACATCATCGTCACCGATATCAAGGGTGTGGTGTACCAGGGGCGCGTCGAAGAGATGGACGGCAACAAGGCGCGCTATGCGGTGCAGACCAGTGCGCGCACGCTGAATGATGTGATCGCCGGTGCGGATGTGTTTCTGGGGCTGTCTGCTGGCGGCGTGCTGAAGCAGGAGATGGTCAAACAAATGGGCGACAGGCCGCTGATTTTTGCGCTGGCCAATCCCACCCCGGAAATTTTTCCGGATCAGGCCAAAGCGGTGCGACCCGATGCGATCCTGGCGACCGGGCGTTCCGATTATCCGAACCAGGTCAATAACGCGCTGTGCTTCCCGTATATTTTTCGCGGGGCGCTGGATGTGGGTGCTTCCACGATCAACGAAGCAATGAAGCGCGCGGCGGTGTATGCCATCGCCGAGCTGGCACAGGCCGAATCATCGGATGCTGTGGAAGCGGTGTATGGCGACGAGAACCTGAATTTCGGCGCGGAACATCTGATCCCCAAACCATTCGACCCGCGCCTGATCACGCGCATCGCGCCCGCCGTGGCGCAAGCCGCAATGGACAGCGGAGTGGCTGAGCGGCCGATTGCGGACATGACGGCGTATCGCGAACATCTGGACAGTTTTGTGTATCACTCCAACATGCTGATGAAGCCGGTGTTTGAAGCTGCCAAACGCGCCCCGCAGCGTCTGGCCTATGCGGAAGGCGAAGAATCGCGGGTGCTGCATGCGGTGCAGACGGTGGTGGATGAAGGCATCGCTTATCCTATCCTGGTAGGCCGACCGGCGGTGATAGAGCAACGCATCGCCAGGCTGGGGCTGCGCATCCGGGCCGGCGTAGATTTTGAACTGGTCAATCCGGAAAGCGATGCGCGTTTTCGCGAATACTGGGGCGAATATCATCGTCTGATGCAGCGCCATGGAGTCACGCCGGATTCGGCCAAGCGCGAAATGCGCAGGCGCAACACGCTGATCGCGGCGATGCTGGTGCATAAAGGCGCGGCGGATGCCATGCTGTGCGGAGCGGTTTCTCTGCCGATCAGGCATTTGCGCTATATCGACGAAGTGATCGGGCACAGTCCTGGTGTGACCGTTTATGCGGCGATGAATATTTTGCTGTTGCCCAAAAACACCCTGTTCATTTGCGACACCCACGTCAATCTCGATCCGAGCGCCGAGCAGATCGCCGAAATGACTATACTGGCCGCAGAAGAAGTACGCCGCTTCGGTTTGACGCCCAGAGTCGCCTTATTGTCGCATTCGAATTTCGGCAGCCATGATGACGCATCGGCGCGCAAGATGAGCCGGGCGCGCGAGTTGCTCGAACAGCTTGCTCCTGGATTGGAAGTGGAAGGCGAGATGCACGGCGATGCCGCGTTGTCGGAAAGCCTGCGCATGGAAGCTTTCCCCGACTCGCGCTTGAAGGGTGTCGCAAATCTGCTGATCATGCCTAATCTGGATGCGGCCAATATAGCCTACAATTTGCTTAAGATGTCGGCTGGCGAAGGAGTTACCATAGGCTCCATTTTATTGGGGGTGAACAAGTCGGTACACATCCTGACATCGACAGCCACGGTGCGACGCATCGTCAACATGAGCGCGCTGGCCGTGGCCAGCGTGAAAACACATTAATATTAGCGAGACCGCGCCTGTAACACCGGACGGTGGCCATAAATTTGAAAGGGAGCATTAATGAACAAGCAAGAAATCGAGCTGTTGAGCAAGGAAATAGAGCTGTTGATGCACGAGCGGTCGACCATGCTCAAAGTGGTGGGTGCAGCCGCTGTTCTGGTCGCGAACACCGATGCCGGAACATTGCCGGTCGCCGTGGTGGATGCGGCTGACCAGTTGTCTGAAGCGCTGAATGCTTTGCCCGAAGAAACGTTGCGGGATGCGCTGGAATCAGTACAGGCAGAAGTCGAGTAACCATCACCATGGAAAAGCGCGTAGCCCTTTTACTGACCGGCGGCGGGGCCCGCGCCGCATATCAGGTAGGCGTGCTCAAAGCGATAGTGGAATTTTTGCCGCGCCACGCCCACAACCCGTTCCCCATCATCTGCGGCACTTCCGCGGGTGCGCTCAATGCGGCCGCTCTCGCTGCCAACGCGCAAAATTTCCGCAAGGGCGTGCAGTTTCTGGCCAACACCTGGAAAGGTTTCCACGTCCACCATATCTACCGCACCGATGTGATCGGCGTATTCAATAACACCATGTTGTGGCTCGCCGGCTTGCTATTCAGCGCCATCGGAATCAACAAACTTAACCGCGTTTCACTGCTCGACAATTCTCCCTTGGTTGATTTGTTGGAAAACATGGTGCCCTATGAGAAAATCCAGGAAAACATCGACGCGGGCTTGTTGCATGCATTGAGCATCACGGCGTCCGGCTACGGTTCCGGGCAATCGGTAACTTTTTTTCAGGGCGTCAAAAATCTCCAGCCCTGGCGGCGCACCGGGCGGGTGGGCATCCCGGAACAAATCGAGATCAAGCATTTACTTGCTTCCGCCGCGCTGCCTTTCGTTTTTCCGGCAGTCCATGTTCATCGCGAATACTTTGGCGACGGATCCATGCGCCAGACTGCGCCCATCAGCCCGGCATTGCATTTGGGCGCGACGCGGGTGTTGATTATCGGGGTGACCGCAAATGGCTACGACGATCACGTAACACGCAGCGAAATCAGTGATTATCCCTCTTTGGCGAGAATCGCCGGACATGCGCTGAACAGTATTTTTCTCGACAGCATAGAAGTCGATCTGGAGCGGGTAAAAAAGATCAATGAACTGGTGGCAGTCATGCCTGATGATATGCGTGAACGCACCAATCTCAGGCATGTCGATGTGCTGGTTATTTCACCCAGCCAGCGCATAGAAAAAATTGCCGAGCGGTTTATATCGGAAATGCCCTGGACGATACGGCTGCTATTGCGCCTGATCGGTGCAAAAAGGCACAGCGGCGGGACGCTGATCAGTTACCTGTTGTCCGAGCGCAAGTTTATCCGTGCCTTGATCAACCTGGGTTATCAGGACGCATTGAAACGACGCGACGAAATCATGGCTTTTCTCGACGTGGAGCCACGCCAGGATGCCGAACCACCAAAATGACATCTGCAGAAGTTAGCACACGCGCCTGGCAGTTGTTGGACTTATTGGCCGATGGCGATTTTCATTCCGGAGAGGTGTTAGCACGTTGCCTGGATATTTCGCGCGCCAGCGTATTCAATGCGTTGGACGGGCTGGCTGATCATGGTGTGCCGCTGCAACGGGTGCGCGGTCGCGGCTATCGCCTAGCACGCCCGTGGCAGCGCCTGCGACAAAGTGAATTGACACACTGGCTGGGCAATGATGGTCGGCATTTTAATATTGAAATATTGCTGCAAGCCTCATCAAGCAATACGGTGCTGCTGCAACGGGCCGCGCTTGGCGCGCCAAGCGGCAGCGTACTGGCAGTGGAATTGCAGACTGCCGGACGCGGACGGCTGGGAAGGGTTTGGCATTCGGGCTTGGGCACAGCGCTGACATTTTCCCTGTTGTGGCGTTTTGGCTGCGGGCTGAATGCATTGTCCGGATTAAGCCTGGCGATAGGCGTCGCCATTGTGCGCGCGCTGAATAAGCTGGGGGCGCCGGAAGTACAGCTGAAGTGGCCAAACGACATTGTGACTGCGCATGGCAAACTGGGCGGCGTGCTCATTGAGACGCAAGGCGACATGCTGGGGCCAAGTGCGGTCGTGATAGGCATAGGCTTGAACTGCACCTTGCCTGCCAGCCTTGCTCCGCAGATCGACCAGCCCGCATGCGCGCTTGATGAAATATGCGCGGCCATGCCTGGCCGCAACCAATTATTGGCCGCCTTGCTGCTGGAACTGGCTGACGTGTTGCAGCAATTTTCCAGCGCCGGATTTGCTGCATTGCGCGAGGAATGGGAACGCTACCATATACACCAGAACAGGTTTATCCAATTGCACATGGCTGACGGGCAGATCGTGAACGGCACCGCGCGCGGGGTCAGCGACAGCGGCGAGTTATATCTGGGAACCTCACAGGGAGCGCGCCGTTTCAACTCCGGCGAAGTGGGGGTGCGCAGATGAAGCTGTTGATAGATGCGGGCAACTCGCGCATCAAATGGGCTTTGATCGACGAGGACAAATGGCTGCGCAATGGGGTCGTGCCGGTCGAACAGGCGGACCAGTTGCCACATTTTTTTGCAACTCAGCATGACATACAACAGATATGGGCGAGTAATGTTGCAGGTGAAAAAATCGCACAGCAGATCGGCAAAATCGCCCTTGCACTGCGATGCCCGCTGCATTTTGTGGTTGCGCAGCACAGGCAATGTGGCGTGCACAACCGGTATACACAAGCCGGACAACTGGGCTGCGACCGTTGGATGGCATTGCTCGCCGCATGGCAGCTGGTACAGGGAGCTTGCCTGGTCGTCAACTGCGGAACGGCGACAACGATAGATACCTTGTCAGCGCAGGGTGAATTTCTCGGCGGATTGATACTGCCCGGCGTGGAATTGATGCAGAGCAGTCTGGTTGCCGCAACCGATCAGTTGAAATCAGCCCGGGGCGCATATGCTCCGTACCCGCTGAACAGCGCCGATGCCTTATATAGCGGTGCGATTCAAGCCAGTTGCGGTGCAATAGAGCGGCAGTATCTGCTGCTTGACGATGACAAGGCGCCGGTGTTGCTAAGCGGCGGGGCTGCTGCATCGTTGCTGCCGCACCTGAATCAAAATATTTTTGGTGTACCGCCGCGTGGCGTGGAAAATCTGGTGCTGCATGGGCTGTCGTTGCTAACGCGGGAGGCGAACGCATGATAAAAAAAATATTCTGGATATTGTTGCTGGTGAACGTGATTTTTTTTGCAGTCATGCAGCGCGGCGGTTTGGGCTGGGGTGAGCAGCGGCTACAAGCTCAGCCCGACCTGCATGCCGAGCTTATCCACCTGCTGCCAGCGCTGCAAAACGCACCAGCCAAAGCTACCCCTGCATCCGCGCCTCAGATAGCGGCCTCCGCACCCGTTTCAGCCCCTTCCGCTTCATCACCCGACCAGCTGCGGCTCGCATCGACCAGTGCTGTGCCTATGGCAGAAAAACCCGAAAACCTGGTCTGCATGGAGTGGGGAGATTTTTCAGGTCCTGATCTGGCGCGAGCCTCAGAGGCATTGGCCGCCTTGGGGCTCGCCGATAAATTAAGCCAGCGCCAGATAGAACAATCCATCGGTTATTGGGTATATATTCCGCCGCTGAAGAACAAGGCTGCGATCAGCCGGAAAATTGCCGAGCTCAAAACGCTGGGTATCCGCGAATATTTTGTGGTGCAAAATTCCGAGCGTTGGCGGAATGCCATTTCACTGGGTGCCTTCAAAAGTCAGGATGCGGCACAAAACTTTCTCCATAGCATGCACGCCAAAGGTGTCCGCACTGCTAAGCTTGGGGAGCGTGCCAGCAAAGCCAAGGCCACGATATTCATGCTGGACAGGGTGAATATGGACGCCCAGACTGGTTTAACGGCCCTGCAAAAGGCCTTTTCCGGCAGCGAATTGAAGAATGTGGCTTGCCCGCATTGACAAGACCGCACTAAATCAGGAAAATGCCGCGCTCTTCGCGGTGATATAGCTCAGGTGGTTAGAGCGCAGCACTCATAACGCTGAGGTCGGTGGTTCAAATCCACCTATCACCACCAAAAACCCCTCCAAGGCAGTCCAAACAAGTCCACAAACCCGCATAAATTAACGCTTTCGTGGCGTTTTGTTAACCAAAGCCGTCCACCCCCATCCATTGCAATATACCAACAAATGTTGGTATTTTTGTTGGTATCTGGTATGTTGACAACACCTGATACCAACAACGGGGCAAGCATGGCACTGACCGATATTGAAGTGAAAAAGGCAAAGGCAACCGATAAACCCGTGAAGCTTACAGATGGTGGAGGTTTGTTTCTGCTGCTGCAACCCAACGGTGCAAAGTATTGGCGGCTTGCTTATCGTTTCACCGGTAAGCAAAAGACTTTAGCTCTTGGTGTATATCCTGACGTGAGCCTGGCCGATGCCCGCACCCGCCGCGATGATGCACGCAAGCTGCTGGCGAACGATGTTGATCCCGGTGCGATGAAGCAGGCGCAGAAAACCGCCAAGGTTGAGCAGTCCGCCAACAGCTTCGAGGTGATCGCCCGTGAATGGTTTGTGCGCCACTCGCCCAACTGGAATGAAAACCACTCAAGCAAAATCATAGCCCGTCTGGAAAATGATATTTTCCCGTGGATCGGCGCACGCCCTATAGCCGAGATTGCCGCGCCCGAATTGTTGTCCGCAATCCGGCGCGTCGAAAGCCGTGGCGCGCTGGAAACCGCGCATCGTGCGCTTGCATGTTGTGGGCAGGTGTTTCGTTATGCCGTGGCAACCGGGCGCGCCCAGCGTGACCCGTCAGGCGATCTGCGCGGCGCGCTGCCGCCCGTGAAACGAGACAAACATTTTGCCGCGATCACCGATCCGCAAAAGGTGGGCGAGTTGATGCGCGACATTGACGGCTATCAAGGATCGTTCATTGTGAAGTGTGCATTCAAGCTTTCGCCCATGCTGTTTGTGCGCCCTGGCGAGCTGCGGAAAATGGAATGGAAAGACGTTAACCTGGATGCGGCTGAGTGGTGTTATTTCATCACCAAAACGGAAACGCAACACATCGTGCCGCTGGCAGAACAAGCCGTGAAAGTATTGCGGGAGATTCACCCGCTGACCGGTCGCAGCAAATATGTGTTTCACGGCGAGCGCGATCATGATCGCCCGATGAGCGATAACGCAATCCGATCTGCCTTGAGGCGGATGGGTTGGAGCAATGACGAAATGACACCGCACGGCTTCCGGGCAATGGCATCAACGATTCTGGATAACATGGGCTACAAACAGGAATGGCTGGAACGGCAGCTTGCGCACGAAGAGGCCAACAAAGTTAAGGCTGCATACAAGCGGGAAATGTGGCGCATGTATTTGCCGGAACGCACCGCCATGATGCAGTCATGGGCGGACTATCTGGACGCGCTGAAAACCGGCGCACAAGTGATCCCTCTGCGTGCAAATTCCGCTACCCGATGATGCTATTTTTCATCTGGTACACGTTAAAAACAGTCGGGACATGGCGTATTCTGTTTCGAGTCTACCCCCCTTATTTTTTAGTGGGGACGGTGGGGACAGTGGGGACGTTGACCGGAAAGGCGCGCCAATGCTTGGTTTAGCCGTCCCCACTATTTCAGAATCAGGCCGAAAACAGTGGGGACTGTCCCCACTCGAAGGGGTTTTTAGGGGGTTTTTCCTGATTCCAGTACCCAAAACGGCGCTAAATTTACTGCCGCGCCACCCCGCGTCGGGCGAGCAGATATTTTCTACTTGATACTACATGCGATATAAGCCAAAATGACCAAACGCGAAAAACTGCTTGCTGGAATTTGCAACAATCCAAGGTCCGTGCGCTTTGATGATGCGTGCCGTGCGGCTGAGTTGCTGGGGTTTAAACACAAGGGCGGGCAAGGTTCACACCGCGCCTTTGCTCGCCCGGGCGAGCCTGAGTTGCTTAATTTTCAGGATCGTAATGGGTGCATAGTGCCCTACCAGGCAAGGCAGTTGATCCGCATGATTGAAAGGTATAGCGATGACAAAATATCCGATTGAAGTTTTCTGGAGTGATGAGGATGAAGGCTACATAGCCACCTTCCCCGACCTGCCCGGCTGCTCAGCCTGGGGCGCGACGGAAGCGGAAGCGATAGCACAGGCACATGATGCAAGCGCCGCATGGATCAAAGCGGCCAAAGCCGCAGGCCGCGCTATTCCCGAACCGACCCCGCCGCTTGATGAAGCGAATTACAGCGGGCGTTTCCTGATGCGTGTGCCGCGCCACCTGCACGCCGAACTTGCGCGCCATGCCAAGCGACAAGGGGTGAGCCTGAATCAATATGTGCTGTACCTGCTGGCATCCGGGCAGGGAACGAATGCAATGGCAGCAGGCAAGACGAAACGCGCCGCATAGAGGTATACCATATTCCAACGATCAATTCACACAACACAGCATGAACACCGTAACCATCAACATGGATGGGCTTGGTGCGTTGATAGCCAAATGCACCGCTCAGTCGGCGAAGAAAACCCTGAACTTCGACGAAGCTTGCGAATATCTAAAAATATCGCACACATCCATGATCGACCTGATCGCCACCGGCGAACTACCTGCCGCAAAGATCAGCAAGTGCTATGTATTTCGGGAAGAGTCGCTCGCAGCCTACCTGACCGAGCAGGAGCGCATCCAGACCGAGGCGCGCAGGGAAGCCTACCGATCTGGGATCACGCAAAAAGTTAAGACAGCCGTGGCCGAAGTACGCAAAGGGCGGCGTCGAGTCTTGCCACCGCTGCCGCCGCTGCCAGGCGAATCACCATAATCTACCGGTAGGGTTGCTACCGCGAAGATTATTGTGTCGGCGTAACATGCTCAAGTTCTTGTGCCAGGTAATTCGCGATATCCCGGCTTCTTAAAGAGTTTCACCGTCCCCCATGCGGTTCATGGGGAAAGCGGCGGCGCTGGTAACTTTGAACGGAACACCAGCGCCGCCTAACCACAACGCAACCTACAGAGAGGTACGCATCATGGCTACTGCCATTATAGACACACCCGCAAGAGATAGCACCAGCAAACAAAATCCGCCCGCAATGACTGCACGCGAAGAGCGTGCGATCTATCGTGCAATGGGCATACTTAAAACACACTTGCGTACCGCACCCGGCGATGCGCTGATCAGCCCCAAAGCGGTGCGCGATCTTTTGGCATTGAAGCTGGCGCGCGAAGAGAGTGAGCAATTCGTGGTGTTGTTTCTTGACACACAGCACCGCTTGATTGAGGTTGAGACGTTGTTCTATGGCACACTCGGCCAAACCAGTGTCTATCCTCGGGAAGTGGTGAAGCGTACCCTGTACCACAATGCGGCGAATGTGATTCTGGCGCACAATCATCCATCCGGCGTGGCCGAACCCAGCCTGGAAGACCAACAATTAACCACCGCGCTGAAACAAGCTCTATCGCTGGTGGATGTGCGTGTGCTGGATCATTTCGTTATTGCCGGAAGTGATGCGTTATCTTTTGCTGAAAAAGGTTTTTTGTAATGGAAGCGTAAACGGTGCGGCGATGGCTGCACACGTTTGAGTAATATCGAGTTTGCCACCCCTAGCCTGGCCGGGCGAAAGGCGGAAACCTTCACCGCTTGGGGTGGCATCTATTTGAGGGGCGCTTCGAAGGGTGCGAGCATGAAGAAACTCAAACAAAGACCACCCACACTTGGTGATATAGAGCGTGGGGTGTACTCAAAAAAAAAGCTAGCACCATACCAAAAAGAATTTAAGAAACTTCAGGAAGTGATGCGTCGCAACATTGTCAATATGCAGGAGGCGATGCGGCAATCTGTTGAGGCATCAACCACAGCTTTGAATAAAACAATACAGGATGTACTTGAGCCTATCTACCGTGATTCTGATAGGGCGAAGCGATTAATTGAGTTTCTGGACAGCATTGACGATGATGAGGGTAGTAATACTGCATTCCAAAAGATACAAAACGAAATTGATGCCAAAGGCGCATTAACTGCACAGCAAATTATATACTTAATCTGGGAAGCGCGGGGGGTTGATGTTTCTGCCGAGATTAAGAAAATGGCCGAGAAGGGTAAAAGATTTACTGACAACAAACGAGGCCTGTCTTGCTTATATCGCAAGGTGTTCGATATACTTAAAAAAAGTGGCGCAAAAACCAGTGCAGACGATATATGGAAAGAATTGGGGTTACTGACTAACGACAAAGTTATTCAGGAAGTGACGGAAGATTGCGTGTACTGGCGTGGTGATAATGGGAATGAACGTGAAACCAAGCGCAGTACAGTCAATAATCGGTTAGGAAGTCTACGGAAATTAGTTAAATGAAATAATCACGGTATCCGGCAATCCGTGATTTGCGGTCGATAAGCTACGCTCCAATAGTACATTATTGACTATTGGAGAATTCGTTATGTCAGACAAAGATGTGGAACTGAAGATCGGCGCAGATGGTTCGCAGGCCGAAGCTGAGTTCGGCAAGGTCGCCAATTCGGCAGAAAAAGCCGGTCAGCGCATCCATCAAACGGTGCGTGAAGCCAGCTACAACATGGCTTCCAGCACCAAGGCCGCCACTGAGCAGATGCAGGATCACTTTTCCAAGCTTGCCGACAGCTTCAGTAAAGTTAACGCGGTGATGATGGGATTTACCGCCGTTCTGGCGGGTGGAGCGGCGTTCAAGGCTGGCATCGATGAGTCCGTCAAACTCACCATGGAAGCCAACAAGCTCGGCAAACAGCTCGGCATCACCGCGACCGAAGCATCGGTGCTCAATGTTGCGCTGGATGATGTGCACGTTGAAAGCGAGACGCTGCTGGCTGCGAACAACAAGCTCACCAAGACGCTGGGCACCAACGAGATGGCATTCAAGCATCTGGGCGTGGCGACCCGCGATGCGAATGGCAACTTCCGCAGCTCGCTGGACATCATGCTGGATGTCAACACCCATCTGCTAAAATTCAAGGAGGGCGTGGACCGCAACATCGAAGGCCAGAAGATATATGGCAAGCAATGGGGCGAAGTGCAGGGCGTGCTGCGGCTCACCACCGACCGCATGGAAGAGTCGCGCAAGAAGGCCGAAGAGCTCGGCTTGGTCATCGGCAAAGAAAACGTCGCAGCTACCGCTAATTATCGCGCCGCGATGAACGATGTCGGCGATGTGATCTCTGCTCTAAATAAATCTGTTGGCGATATCCTGATTCCTATCCTGACCAATCTTGGCAACTTGTTTTCAAATACTGGCCCCGCCGCCGTCCAGGTGATGCGCGCCGCCATGCAAACCTTCGCCGAAACTATCAACGGCGTGATATATGCAGTGAGAGAATTGGGGTCATTGGTTGGCGAAGTGCTCGGCGCTATCGGCAATTCGGTCAATATGGCTTTCGGTGGCGATTCCCTGTCTGGCATGGAGCTGTTTATCAACATGACCAAGGTGGTGCGGGTTGCCATCGCCTCGCTTGCATCCAGCTTCGCGCAATTTGTTGAGGGCGTGCGCGTTGCAATGGTTGCGCTCAATTATATTCTGGTCGGAAATTTGACTAAAGTTGATGCCGCGTTTCAGGAAAGTGCAGCTCGGCTGGAAAAGATGAGGGCTGATTATAAAAACACCGTAGATGAAATAGTGAATGGCGGCCAAATCACCACGCCGACCACTAAAAAAGAAGGCGGCGCGCATTCTGCGGGTGGCGAGCAAAAAAACGGCAAGTCGCAGATCGGCGAATGGAAAGCCGAGCTGGAAGCGCGCAAGGAAGTGGAAGGGCAGTTTTTCAAAACTTCGCTGGTCGAGGATGAAGCGTTCTGGCAGGCGAAGCTCGCCCATGTCAAAAAAGGCAGCAAGGACGAGGTCGGCGTGCGTCATGAGTTGTTCGCGATCCACAAACAGATGGCGCAGCAGCAATTCGCTGCCGAAGACGAAGCGCTCAAGACCGAGCTCGCCGCCGCACGCACCGGCAGCGTGGAGCGCATCAACCTCGCCCTGGATACCGCCAACCATGTCGGCGCGACCTACGGTTACGAGTCCAAAGAATATCTCGCTGCCGTCAAAGAGCAGCGCAAGATCGCCGAAGAGTTTGAGAAAGAGCAGCAAAAATTAGGCGATATGCGCATCGACCGCGCGCGCGAACATGGCGTCGCGATGATCGGCATGGAACGCGACCGGCTCGGCCTGAAGAAGAGCTTGGGCCAAGTGTCCGACCAGGAAGAAATCGCCGAACTCAAGGCGCTCAAAGAGCGCGAATATCAGATCGAGGTGCAGGCCGTCCGCGACAAGATCGCGCTGATGCACGAAGAAGGCCCGGCCAAACAGCAGCAGCTCGACGAGCTGGCCAAGCTGCAAGACAAACACAACGCCGAGATCGCGCGGCTGGATATCAAGAGCGTCGAAGCGGTCAAGCAAAGCTGGACAAAAGCGCTGGGCGCGATCGATGGCGCGTTTGAAAAATCCATCACCGGCATGATCATGGGCACGCAGACGCTGCAGAAATCCATGGCGAATATCGGTCAGGCGATCCTGGCGGAATTTGTCAGCATGGGCGTAAAGCGCACCACCGCGTGGATCGCCAATGAGGCCGCGATGCTGGCCGCCAGCCGCACCAAGAATGCCGCCGTGGCCAGCGGCAATGCCGTTGGCGCTACCAGTGCGATCACCAGCAAGGCCACTGAAGCTGGGGCGGTGGTGGGCGGCAATGCCGCCGAAGGAGCCGCCGGTGCTGCGGCATCGCAAGCCGCTATCCCTATCGTAGGCCCGGGGCTGGCCATCGCCTCCTTCGCCACGACGATGGCGATGATTCTCGGCGCGCGCAGCATGATCAAGTCATCGGCGGGCGGAGAGTGGCAGGTGCCGCACGACCGGCTCAACATCGTGCACAAGGACGAAACTATACTGCCCGCACACGTGGCAGGGCCGCTACGCAACATGGTCGAAGGTGGTGGGGTTGGCGGTGGAGATACACACCTGCATATTCACGCTGCTGTTGCCGATGTTAGAGGCTTTGAGTCTTGGCTTAAAAATAACAGCTCAGTTCTTGCGCCTGCGTTGCGCGATATGAATCGTAAATTTATCAAAATTTAATGGGGGGTAAAGATGGGAAACGTAACCAAACTACCGGATAAGCCAGTTCGTGAATGGCTTGTAATTGAAAAAGTGTTGAGGGCGGACTTAACCGAACTAAAGGCCGATCAAGACATGATTAACCATGTATGCGCAGTGCTAAGACCGATTTTTATGGAATATGCTGCTGCTGATTTTGTTATGGAGACTCCCGTTGAGCCAGATGTGTTGATGAAGGCTTTGAATGCTTGGGTGCATGCATTAACCAGCGGCCTGTTTACGCAGATTGCGCTACGCGAAATCGAGTTGTATCAGCTACGCGGAAGTAAATGAATCAGTGAGGTAGCCACGTGGCTCTGCTGTGAGTTAATAAAATTGGTAAACCTAAAATAATCTAAACAAAATAATCACGGTATCCGGCAATCCGTGATTTGCTGTCGTTACGATGCATCCTAACAGCCTATAGCATCTGGCTGGACGTTACTAAGTCTAATCGTTAGGAGCAATCATGAAAAACCAACTACCCAAACCCGTGGCCGCCCACGTGTTCCCTGCAACCACTACACTACCTCAAACCGGCTTTGTTCGGCTTCCACAAATCCTTGCTGTTTTCCCGGTGGGCCGTTCCACTTGGTGGAATGGTGTGAAGTCGAAAAAATACCCACAACCCGTGAAGATTTCCCCACGTTGCACGGCTTGGAAGGCTGAGGATATTCGCGCCCTTATCGAAAACCAAACGGCATAAGGGCAATCATGAAAAACAAAACAACCAGCAATCAAGCGGCACCTTCCATAGAAAATACGGCTACATTAACTGCCACCATCTTGCTGATGGACGCAATAGACGAGGTGTCGGGCTTCGTTCCGCCTAGAGTGGATAACCCAACCGAAGCAATTTTAATAGGATTCCACGCGCTTATTGCGAAACTGGATTCGATGGAAACGCATTACATTAATGCCGTGTGCGATCTGCAAAAAAGCATAAATTCTCTTTCTTGTCGGCCTGATGGTGAAGTTGTGCCAACAGCAAGCGAGAGCGAACGAATGCTGGGAACTCTCAAGGCCGACTGGTTAAGACAACACCCCGAGCATACGGAAGAAGAGTACCGTGAGGCGATGCGCCGCTTTGAGAAATTAGCCGGGCTTTAAGCATGAGCGCGCCCAATATCAAGCAAGTGGCCGCCGCCGCGCTGGCCAGCATCGAGCGCATCCTGTCGCGCTGGTTACCGGACGGAAAGCGGCACAGGCATGAATATGTGGTGCGCAACCCCACGCGATCCGATGGCAAGATTGGCAGTTTTTCGATTAACTGCAACACCGGCGCATGGGCGGATTTTGCAGATGCTTCTGCGAAAGGCCGCGATCTAGTTGCGCTGGTGGCATACCTTGAGGGAGTGAAGCAAGTCGAGGCCGCCAAGACGCTTGCGGCATTCCTGGGCATGGATACCCCAAAACTCGACCCAGCAAAATGCGCTACAAGCGATCAAAAGAAGGCAGGCAATACCATCACCTCGCCCACACAGAGCAAACAGCCTACAGCAACAACCAAAAGCGCGGCGGCTGATACTGAGGTGTGTGTGATGCCTGTACCTGACGATGCACCCGCTCCGCCCTCTTCACATTCGCGCCACGGCAAACCATCGCAGCGTTATGCGTACACCACGGCAGCGGGTGCGGTGAATTTTTACCATGACCGTTACGAAGCAAAAAAAGCAGGTGAGCGAAAACAGTTTGCGCCATTGACGCTGTGGCGATCCGTGGCCGGTAAGCTGGTGTGGCAATTCAAGGCTGCACCCGATCCGCGCCCGCTGTTCGGTTTGCCAGGCTTGCTTGCGCACCCCGATGCTGATGTGTGGCTATGCGAAGGCGAGAAAGCGGCGCAAGCCTTGGCCGTGCTGCTGCCAGCGTATCCGGTGTTGACCTGGCAAGGCGGTGCGCAAGCGGTGAGCAAAACGGACTTCTCGCCGCTTTGTGGGCGCGCCTGCATTATCTTTCCAGACAATGACGAAGCCGGGCACAAGGCCGCTGCTGAACTGGTGAAGCGATTGCAGGCGGCGGGTGCGATATCGGTTCGCGTGCTGGACTTGGCCGCCCTCGCACTCACGGCAGGATGGAGTGCAGACATATCCGCTGCAACACTCGAAGCTGGTGAGCCGCTGGCTGCTGGAGACGATGCCGCCGATCTGGTGGCGAGAGGCTGGCAAGCGGCGCACTTCGCTTTGCTTCAGCAGCGTGGCGGATTGTTTGTTGAGGCTGAAGCGCAAGAAGCGACCGCTCCCGATGAAGCAAGTACACCCGCACCAAAAAGCGAGACGCGCAGGCGGTATTTTCTGAGTGAATCGGATGGTGTGTATGTGGTGGAACCGACCAAGAGCGGCGAGGCGTATTGCGCGCCGCGTGCGGTCTGCGACCGGCTGGATGTTCTGGCGCTGGCACGCGACCCCGGTAACGGCGGATGGGGATTGCTGGTTGAGTTCGCGGACAGGGATAACGTGAAGCATCGTTTGGTTGTTCCAGCGCGCAGCTTTAACGGCGAAGGCTTGGAAGCAACCGGCATGTTGTATGACAAGGGGCTGTATATCGCACCGAATGGCAGGCGCGCAGTGTTGGATTACCTGCAAACACAAAGCCCCGAGAAACGCGCCCGCACTACCTCGCGCACCGGCTGGCATGGTGAGGGTGATGAGCTGCTGTTTGTGTTGCCGGATGGTGCAATCGGCACGGCAACTGATGAGTGGCTATTCGACAGCGGCGCACCCGATGCCAGCCCGTACAAACAACGCGGTACGCTCAAGCAATGGCGCGACAACGTGGCGAGTTTGTGCGCAGGTAATTCGCGGCTGGTGTTTGCCGTGTGCAGTGCGTTTGCCTCGCCCTTGCTGCACTTGATCGGCGAAGAATCGGGCGGCTTTCACTATCGCGGCGGTTCATCTGGAGGCAAAACCACCGCACTGCGCGCAGCGGCCAGCGTGTGCGGAAGCCCTGAGTATATGCAACGCTGGCGGGCGACTGATAACGGGCTGGAAGCCTTGGCGATGACGCACTGCGATGCGCCCTTGCTGTTGGATGAACTCAAGCAGATAGATGCGAAGGTGGCAGGCGAAACCGCTTACATGCTGGCCAATGGCAGCGGCAAGGCTCGGGCAAACCAAAGCGGTGGGGCACGCACGATAGCGCGCTGGCGTTTGTTATTTTTATCTGCCGGTGAACTGAGCCTATCGCAGCACATGGCGGAAGCGGGCAAGAAAGTCCACGCTGGGCAAGAACTGCGCATGGCCGATATACCCGCCGATGCAGGCGTAGGGCTTGGTTGTTTTGAGCAGTTGCACAACAAAGCGGGCGGTCACGAATTCGCCAATGCCTTGGCCGCTGCGATGGGTAAATACTACGGTACGGCTTTTCCTGCTTTTGTGCAGCGCGCATTGTCAGAACGTGAGCGGCTGAGCGCATCACTGCGCGAAGCACAAGCTGCATTCGAGAAAGCCGCACTGACACACCAAGCCAGCGGGCAGGCAAGGCGCGCTGCGGCAAGGTTTGCTCTGGTGGGCGCGGCGGGTGAGTTTGCTACCGAGTGGGGTATCACCGGATGGAATGCAGGCGAGGCGATGAAGGCGGCGCAAGTGTGCTTTGCTGCCTGGCTTGGATCGTATGGCGGCGAAGGCAACCAGGAGCAACGCGCCATGTTGAAACAGGTGCGCCGCTTTATGGAATTGCATGGCGAGGCGCGCTTTGCTGACTTTGGCCGCCCTGTTGCGGATGATGACCATGCGCCGCGCGTCATTAACAAGGCCGGATGGCGCAAGCATGACAACATCAAGAGCGAAACAGAATATTACGTTTATCCCGAAGTGTTCAAAGCTGAGATATGCAGCGGCATGGATTACAAGGCCGTGGCGCGCCTGCTGATTGACAAGGGATACATGAGGCCGGACGGCAAACATTTGCAGCCAAAGGTAGCGCTGCCGGGCGAAGGTAAGCGGCGGGTGTTTCACATACTCCCTACGCTTTGGGATGATGAAAATGCTTGAATGGGATGAACTGATTGGGGCGGGCGATACAGCGAAAAATGCCCCAAAACCCCTTCCGAGTGGGGACAGTCCCCACTGTTTTTGGCCTGATTCTGAAATAGTGGGGACGCGCAAACCCTGCAACGGCGCGGCTTGCGAGGAAATGTCCCCACTGTCCCCACCGTCCCCACTAAAAAAACAGGGGGGTAGACTAGAAATAGAAAACGAGTCGCGCGCGCGGGGTGGGGCTACAGTTAATTTTAGCGATGAAAAAACATACCCAGTCAGCCCGATTGCGGTGTGTTTGCTGTTGGCCTGTTGCCACCAGATTGAAGCCGACGAACAGGAAACGATCGAGGCGTTACTGTCACTGAGGCACTATCCACCATCTGAGCAAGTGAGATCGTGGGCGCTGTTGTGCAGTGATAACGGCCTTGATCCTGACCAGGTGCAGCAACTCACGCTACCGTCAACAGGTGAAGCTGTCGAGTGCCGTGGTTGCAATCACTTGACGATGGAACAGGTGAGGCAACCATCCGGGCGGCGTGTCTTCCGCTTTGTGTGTAGCAAGCGGTATGCAGTGCTTGAGCTGGGCTACGCTGGCGAGCGTGTGCTGATAGCCCCGCCCGAGTGCTGCGACTATGCTGGACGGTATGGTTCACCCATGCCAAGCTGTACAGGCTGAGTAATGGCCTTGTACACCTCCCAAAATTCCAAGGTACTCCCCGGGACCTTTCACCGCGAGTCCCATGACCGCGAAAAAACTCTAGTTAGGGGAAATTCCGAATACTTTCTTTTTACTTTTTATTAAGGAGATTTAAGCTATGAACAGAAAAGAATTAGCAGCTATGTTGGGTGTTACTCCTACCGCTATCGGCCACTGGGAAAACGAAGGTATGCCGGTTATTACCAAGGCCGGAAAAGGTAGCCCGAACGATTACAGCCTTGATGATTGCCTGGCGTGGTTGAGGAGAACCGGCAAAGGTCAGTCTGTGCGGGTGGATCGACCAGGAGCGGCAACGAGGGTTAATGCCCTGATGCAAGCCGCCACTAACAACGACGCGCCGTCTGAGACTCGCTATCTTACGCTGACGGAAAAACAGATTGAAGACGCCATTATCTTCGGGGAAACACAAGGCCAAATTCACGCCCTCCATTGGGTTGCTGAACACTTCCAGATTGCAGCGGCTGCCATAATCCGCTTCGGCGGGATGGAACAAGAAGATGCCGTGAATCTGGGAGTTCTTATTGCAAGCGCTTTCCAATCCGTATACTGCATAAGTCACAACATCGAAAAGAAAGGCCATGGGCCAGAAAGCAGGGTAGGCCGTTGGCGGTCACTGGACAAGGAAGCGCTGGCAGAACTTGCGGCACAGGCAGTTAAGATGCAAAGCCTTTGGGATCAGGATGGAGTCACCCGCACTTGAGGCATGGGTGGGGGGGTAAAAATCTCTACAGCCCTATGCTTCGCGACCGGCAGCCTACCTTCGTTTGCGGCGGCGCGAATCAGATAGGTGTTAAGGAATGGACACCACATTCTGTCGGGCAAATGGTGATAATGTTTGTTAAAATGCCACTCGTTATGGAGCTAGCTTGCGTGATATGTTGGTATTTTTGTTGGTATCCATGAATATGGAAAACTACGGATCAAGAACTGGTGCGGCTTGTGAGCCATGATTCAATTGCACCTATCCCATCATTCCAAGCAGTCTCATTTAGCATCCAAAATCTTTACTGCTATTGGCATAGCGGATTTTTTATTTCCCAAACCATATCATCCAGCACCATAGCATCTTAGTTTTTTGTCGGTGTATCTGACGATATGCGTATATAAATCTCAATTACGCTTTTGAGAAGAATAATTGTTAGGCTTGGTCAGCTTCCCTAACTTTCTTGGCTCCCATAGCCTTGGCAGGAAAACCCATAATACCTTGCAAATATTTCTCACCATGCAACTTGCTTTCCTCATGCAGGAATTCAAGGAAGGCTTTAGCAACCACGGATAACTGCTTATCTTTTGGGTAAGCCAAATACCAGTGACGGCGGATTGGAAAACCTTGAACATCCAGTAGGGTTAGCTCATCGATGCTGCGCTCCAGCGCTAGAGTATGCGCGGACAGCACAGCGATACCCAGACCGCCAGCAACTGCCTGTTTGATGGCCTCATTACTGCCAAGCTCCATCCTGACTTTGAGCTTTAGCCCGCGTTCCCTGAAAAATTGCTCTGTTGCCAGGCGAGTGCCCGAGCCTTGCTCGCGCATCAGGAATTGCTCTTCCTCCAATCGTTGCGGCGGAATCTTTTTTTTGCCGGCCAGTAAATGATTGTGAGCGGCCAGCACTACCAGCGGATTCTCCAGAAAAGGCTCAAATGCCACATCCATGTGTTCAGGTGGTTGGCCAAGCACATACAAATCGTCCATGTTATCGGCCATGCGCTGCAGCACTCGTTCACGGTTGGTCACCTTAAGCGAGACATCGATGCCGGGATAACGCTGGCAAAATATCCCGAGCAGGCGCGGTACAAAATACTTGGCCGTCGTAATCACCGCCAAACGTAGTTTTCCGGCCTTCACTCCCTTCATGTCCGACACCAGCATCTCGAAACGATCCAGACCATTGAAGATATCCCGGCAGACCTTGAGCAACTCGCGCCCGGTATCAGTCAGGTAGATCCGTTTGCCGACCTGCTCCAGCAAAGGCTGGCCGACGATGTCCGCCAACTGTTTAAGTTGGATCGAAACGGTCGGCTGAGTCGTATACAGCTCTTCAGCCGCTCGTGTAAAACTCAGGTTGCGCGCTACTGCCTCGAATACTTTCAACTGGCGCAGAGTGGCATTTTTCATCATGGTCATTCACCCCGATAGATCATTGATAATAGTCTATCGTTGATATCAAAAAATACAATTATTATTTATCGTTAATCTTGACTATATTGCTCGAACGCTCAATTGAGCCACAGGTTTTTCTTCTCGAAAGACATTTGTTTAACTATAAAGCAAAGGAGCTTGCAATGGCAGTCAAGACCTACAACGCCGGTGTTAAGGAATATCGGCAAACTTACTGGACGCCGGAATACACACCGCTGGATACCGACCTCCTCGCCTGTTTTAAAATTACTCCACAGCCTGGAGTGGATCGCGAAGAAGTTGCCGCTGCGGTTGCGGCTGAATCTTCAACCGGCACCTGGACTACGGTGTGGACCGACCTGCTGACCGACCTTGACTACTACAAGGGGCGCGCTTACAAGATCGAAGACGTGCCTGGTGACGACACCTGCTTCTACGCATTCGTGGCTTACCCGATCGACCTGTTTGAAGAAGGCTCCGTGGTCAACGTGCTGACTTCCTTAGTTGGTAACGTGTTTGGCTTCAAGGCGCTACGCGCTTTGCGTCTGGAAGACGTGCGCTTCCCGATCGCTTACGTGAAGACTTGCGGCGGTCCGCCACAGGGTATCCAGGTCGAGCGCGACAAGATGAACAAATATGGCCGTCCGATGCTGGGCTGCACGATCAAGCCCAAGCTGGGCCTGTCCGCCAAGAACTACGGCCGTGCCGTATACGAGTGCCTGCGCGGCGGTCTGGACTTCACCAAGGACGACGAGAACGTCAACAGCCAGCCATTCATGCGTTGGCGCGACCGTTTCGAGTTCGTGCACGAAGCCACACTGAAAGCGGAGCGCGAGACCGGCGAGCGCAAGGGCCACTACCTGAACGTGACCGCACCGACCCCGGAAGAGATGTATAAGCGTGCCGAGTTTGCCAAAGAAATCGGCGCACCTATCATCATGCACGACTACCTGACCGGCGGTTTGACAGCCAATACAGGCCTGGCCAACTGGTGCCGCAACAACGGCATGCTGTTGCACATCCACCGCGCGATGCACGCCGTGCTGGACCGCAACCCGCACCACGGTATCCACTTCCGCGTGTTGACCAAGGTACTGCGTCTGTCCGGCGGTGACCACCTGCACTCGGGTACCGTAGTTGGCAAACTGGAAGGCGACCGCGCAGCAACGTTGGGCTGGATTGACATCATGCGCGACGAGTTCATCAAGGAAGACCGCAGCCGCGGCATCTTCTTCGATCAGGACTGGGGTTCGATGCCAGGCGTGATTCCGGTTGCATCCGGCGGTATCCACGTATGGCACATGCCAGCACTGGTCAACATCTTCGGCGATGACTCCGTATTGCAGTTCGGCGGCGGTACCCTGGGTCACCCATGGGGTAACGCGGCCGGCGCCGCAGCAAACCGCGTCGCTTTGGAAGCCTGTGTGGCAGCCCGTAATCAGGGCGTAGCCATCGAGAAGGAAGGCAAAGCCGTCCTGACCGAAGCCGCCAAATCCAGCCCGGAACTGAAGATCGCCATGGAAACTTGGAAAGAAATCAAGTTCGAATTCGACACCGTCGACAAGCTGGACGTTGCTCACAAGTAATGCAGTCATCCCGGATTCGCTTGGCGCGATCCGGGATCCAAAAAACATTGAAAGGATGAATCATGAGCGAAGTAATGGATTACAAATCACGTTTGTCTGACCCGGCGAGCCGCAAGTTCGAGACTTTCTCCTACTTGCCGGCGATGACCAAAGACCAAATCAAGAAGCAGGTGCAGTATCTGGTTTCCAAAGGCTGGAATCCGGCGATCGAGCACATCGAACCGGCCTACCTGATGGACTCCTACTGGTACATGTGGAAGCTGCCGATGTTTGGCGAGACCGATGTGGATAAGGTGTTGGCCGAAGCGGAAGCCTGCCACAAGGCCAACCCGGACAACCACGTGCGTCTGGTCGGTTACAACAACTTCAACCAGTCTCAAGGCGCGGCCATGGTGATCTTTCGCGGCAAGACGGTTTAGTGCTGTGCGTCCCTGCCGTTCTCTCCCGGCGGGGATTTTTTACCACCACACATTCAATGCCCATGCATGGACGCAAGCGGCTGGTACAGCCCGCCAATTTTGACCCGGCCGTTTTCGTCCCCGTATTGACCATTAGATGGAGGCAATCATGAGCGACATCATGCAGCAGTATCGTATCGAAAATGAACCGTACTACCGGCCTGTTGAGGACGAGATCGAAGTGTACGAAGCAACCTACAGCGTGCGCATGCCGATGATGCTGAAAGGCCCCACCGGTTGCGGAAAATCCCGCTTTGTCGAGCACATGGCATGGAAGCTGGGCAAGCCGCTGATCACCGTGGCGTGCAATGAAGACATGACCGCATCCGACCTGGTCGGACGTTTTCTGCTCGATGCCAACGGCACCCGCTGGCAGGATGGTCCGCTCGCCCTCGCAGCCCGCTACGGCGCGATCTGCTACCTGGACGAAGTGGTGGAAGCGCGCCAGGATACTACCGTAGTGATCCACCCTCTGACTGACAATCGCCGCGTGTTGCCGCTGGAAAAAAAGGGCGAACTCGTTAGAGCCCACCCCGATTTCCAGTTAGTGATCTCATATAACCCCGGCTACCAGAGCCTGATGAAGGATTTGAAGCAATCCACCAAGCAACGTTTCGGCGCGCTGGACTTCGACTATCCCAAGCACACCATCGAAGTCGAGATCGTTGCGCACGAGACGGGTGTCAGCACGGAAGTTGCGGGCAAACTGGTTTCCATCGCCGAACGTGCTCGCAATCTCAAGGGGCACGGACTGGATGAAGGCATCTCGACGCGCATGCTGATCTATGCGGGCAGCCTGATCGCTACCGGCGTAGATGCGGTCAAGGCTTGTCGCGTAGCACTGGTGCGGCCGATCACTGACGATCCCGATATGCGTGACGCGCTCGATGCGGCAGTGACCACGTTCTTTTGATCTGCGGGGTGGTTCGCCACCCTGCGTGTCTCTACTTTCCGTGTCGCGGAGTTACCATGGCTATCAATCTCGAAGACTATCAGGAGCTGATCGAATCGCTTTCTCCGGAATTACAGGAGAGCCTGCGATCCGCATGGCTGGAAGCAACCAAGGTATTCAGCGCACGTGGTCTCGACAATTATCTCAAGGGCGCAGCCGCTCTCAAGAGCCTGGGTAAAGGCGACGAGCTGGTCGCCACCTGGATAGACCATGCGCCACAGGTCGCCAAGGAGATAGGCGAAGATGCGATTCCCGATCTGGTGCAGACCGCGCTTGCGCTGGCTTCCAAGACCTCCGGCTCGGTGATCGAACTGGTGCTTAGCACCGCCCCCACGGCAGCCAACCGGATGGGCGACGAGCATTTGTTCCGCTCCTATCTGCAATTCCTCAGCACCTTGTTGTCACAGGCGCCGCGCGGCGTTCGTCCGATGCTGAAAAACCTCGAGATGCTTTTCAGCCAGCTCACGCTGGGCGGCCTGCGCCGCTGGGCGCTGTGGGGCGCCCATGCCCACCGCACCAACTATCCCGAACAGACCAGCTACTTCAGCCTGCAATCCAAAGAATCGCTGGCGATGCTGCAGAAGGAGCGCAAGGGCACGCTGTTCATCGACGTGCAGCGCCGCATCAACATGTATCTGCGCGCCTTGTGGGCGCGCGATTTCTTCATGAGGCCCACCTCCGGCGACTTCGAGACCCGCGAAGGCTACCGCCCGTTCGTGGAGGGCTACTTCATCCACCTGCCCGACGCCTACGATGATTATGTAGTGCCCGCAGCAAGCGGGCTACGTTCGGCCCCTCCCCCTCCGGGAGAGGGTTCGGGAGAGGGAGCGCCCAACCAGTCAGCGCCAAGTGTGAATCGTATATCAGGCCTGGAAATGTATCGCGCAGCCGCCGCGCATAGCGCTGCGCACATCGTCTATACCCGCGACCCGATCTCTGCTGAGGCGCTCAACTCATGGCAGATGGCGGTGATCAGCGTGATCGAGGATGCGCGCGTGGAAACCCTTGCCGTGCGCAAGTTCCCCGGCCTGAAAAAACTCTGGATGCAGTTGCACACCATTGCGGCGGATCAGAAAAATTCGGCGGGCGATTACCTCAACCGTCTGGCGCGCGCGCTGCTCGACGAGCGCTATCAGGACAACGATCCGTGGATCGCACAAGGCCGCATGCTGTTCAAGCAGGCTGCGGACAATCTCGAAACCAACCAGATTTCCTGGGACATCGGTGTGCAGCTTGCGCATGAATTTATGGCAAAGCGCATCACCTTCAATCCGCGCAGCGATCTGCTAACCGCACCCTACCGCGACGACAACCGCTACTTCTGGGAATTCGAGGAATTCGATTTCGACAAAGCGATCGCCGCCGGTTACGAAGCACCCAAGCAGGTGCGCAAGCACGTCAGCCTGATGGAGTTCGCCAACGAGATCGATGTCGAGACCGCCGGCGACGATGCGGAAGAGATCTGGGTGCTGGGCACGGAAATGTTCCCTTACGAAGACATGGGAAAATCCTTCAACGAGCTGGAAGGAAAGGAACCGGTCTCGGAGCCGTTCCACTATTCGGAGTGGGACTACCAGATCCAGCTTGAACGGCCGGCCTGGGCCACGGTGCTGGAAAAGCGCGCAAAAGCGGGTGAATTGCAGATCATCGACGACATCGCCGCGCAGCACAAACGCACCATCGGCCGCCTGAAATTTCTGCTCGACGCGCTGCAACCGCAGGGTGTGACGCGCATCCGCAAACTGGAAGACGGCGACGAGGTGGACATCAACGCAGCTGTAGGCGCGATGATCGACATCCGCATGGTTCAGCAACCCGACCCGCGCATCATGATGCGCTCGGTGCGCAAGGTGCGCGATATTTCGGTGATGGTGCTGCTGGACCTGTCGGAATCCACCAACGAAAAAGTCAGCGGTCAGGAATACAGCGTGCTGGACCTTCAGCGCCAGGCTACCGTGCTGCTGGCAGATGCGATACACAAGATCGGCGATCCTTTTGCGATCCACGGCTTCTGTTCGGACGGTCGGCACAATGTCGAATATTTCCGCTACAAGGATTTCGACCAGCCCTACAACGACGCGCCGAAGTCGCGCCTCGCGGGCATGAGCGGCCAGTTGTCGACGCGCATGGGCGCGGCCATCCGCCATGCCGGCCATTACCTGAAGCTGCAGAAATCATCCAAGAAGCTGCTGCTGGTGATTACCGATGGCGAGCCGGCCGATATAGATGTGCGCGATCCGCAGTATCTGCGTTACGATACCAAGAAGGCCGTGGAGGAAATGGCGCGTTCCGGCGTGACCACGTTCTGCATGACGCTCGATCCGCGCGCCGACCAATATGTCTCACGGATCTTCGGGGCAAAGAACTACATGGTCGTGGATCATGTGGAACGTTTGCCGGAGAAGTTACCTTTGCTCTACGCGGGACTGACGCGGTAATCAGCTCGACAACCAACTTGGGACTTATACAATGGCACTACAAACTTATGTCGGTATCGACCAGGATGCTAACGGTGGCTTGACCCATCTCGGACGCATGGTGCGCGATGCCTGGGTGTTCGGCATCCTGCCCGAAACCGAGACCTGTGCGGGCTGGGATTCCGCGCGCATGCAGAACCTGTATGAAAAAGTGTGTGCCGCATGGGAACCCTATGCACACCTGCCCAGCCGCCTGCCGGAAGAACTGCGCGAGCGGCATGCCAGATTCTATGCGCAGGCCATCAGCACCGCACGTAAAGACGGATGGGATGCGGAGCTGGGTGAGGACGAATAAGACCACAGGAGGAATCACTCGCGCGCAGGAGCCGGAAATTTGAGCACGCGCGCCGGACTATCCAGCCGTTCCTTGGCTGCGAGTTCGTTCAACGCGCGCGGCAATTCAGCCTGCAAACGTGACATGAGCTGTGCCGAATCTGCTCTGTAGTAGACGGCTTGAAAGGCAACCGGGTCTTCCAGCGTGGTGCGCAACTGGGGACGGAAATTCTGCCAGGCAATATCGATCCAGCATTTGCGCTCGCCGTCGAGGAACACGAATTCCTCCGCGTCCAAAATCGCCAGATACTGCATCGAACGTATCGGCACGAACAGGCAGCCGGTCGCGCTGCGGAAAAAAAGGGTCTGCGCCAGGTTGTAGGTCGCGGCGGGCAGAAAGCGGGATTCGCGCGCCAGTTCTGGATCGCGATAGCAGGTGATTTCCAAGGGCACTCCTGATCGAGATTGAATTGGAATAATTATCCATGCTTCGAGCAGGTTTGAGGAGATACATTATGAAAACACGAATCGTAAATACTGCCAATGGAGAATTTGCATGAAGAAAACTGTGAGTAGTAAAAAAACCACCAAGAAAACCAACAGTAAAGTATTAGTTGGCATTCTCACCGGCAGTCCAAACGACCTGCCCACGGTAGTCAAGGTGCGCGATACGCTCACCGAATTGGGCATTGCCAGTGAAATCGTAGTGGCCTCGGCCCATCGTACGCCTGATAAGGTGCTGGCCTATCTCGACCGAGCACACAAGGAAGGTGTGCAGGTGCTGATCGGCTGTGCCGGCGTAGCCGCCCACTTGGCGGGTGTCATCGCCGGTCACACCCGCCTGCCCGTAATCGGCCTGCCTCTCTCGGGTGGCGTCATGTCTGGACTGGATGCCCTGCTCTCCACGGTGCAGATGCCGCCGGGCGTACCAGTTGCCACGGTTGCAGTGGATGGTTCCAAAAATGCTGCCATGCTGGCCGCCCGTATCCTTGCGTTGAAATTTCCTGAAATCAACGATGCTCTGGACACTGCGGCAAAGAGGGAGCGCGCGCGGTACGATCAGACTGCTGACGAAGCGCTTGCAAAACTAATAATCCGCTAAGGGAGGTTACATGCCGCTCGTCCATCTGTCCGATATGATCAACCATGCATCTCGCCATAACTACGCAGTTGGGGCATTCGGCGTGAACAACCTGCATTTTCTGAAAGGCATCATACAGGCCGCAGAGGAACGTCGCGCACCAGTGGTTCTGAACATGATCGAATCTCATTTTGAGAACCACGATTTTGAGTTGTTGTTGCCTGCAGTCATTGCGGCGGCACGACGCACCGAAGTGCCGGTAGCGATCAATTTCGATCACGGCACCAGCCTTGCCTCTGCCGAACGAGCGATCCGTGCTGGTTGCAATGGCGTGATGGTCGACACTTCTGCGCTCCTTTTCTCTGACAACTTGTGGCAAACCCGTGATGTCGTGACCAAGGCTCACGCCTGCGGCGTCACGGTTGAAGGAGAGTTGGGTTATGTGCCGGGAGTCGAAGGGGAGGATGCCAAACATCATCCGGGTGAACTCACATATACCTCAGCCGCTGAAGCTGCCGGATTCGTCGAGCGCACCGGAGTGGACTGTCTGGCAGTATCGATCGGCACCGTACATGGCAGGATGAAAGGCGTTCCAAAACTTGATTACGCCCGGCTGGCCAAGATCAAGGAAGCTGTCGCTGTCCCACTGGTGATACACGGAGGAACCGGTCTGTCTGATGACCAATTTCGGCGACTCATAGCTAACGGCGTGGCCAAGATCAATTACTACACAGCCCTTGCAGACGTCGCCAACCGCCGCATCAAAGCGAATATCGCAGGCGAACGAAAAGGCGGCCAAAATTCCCCGTTGTCGGGCGTCAGCGATGCGGTTCGCGAGGAAGTCGAACGCTGCATACACCTCTGGGGGTGCAGCGGAAGAGCTGCGGAAGTGCTCGCACAATGCCGCCTGTGGCACGATGCGGAACATATCGTGTTTTACAACGTGTCGGAGACACTTTCCGAGAGCGAAATCGCCACGACTCTACGCGAGGGAAAGCGGTCATTGGAAGCCATTCCTGGGGTTCGTAGCATCCGCACCAGTAGAGCTAGCCAGCACGATGGCGAATATCGCTACAGCCTGTCGATCGGTTTAGCCAGTAAAACTGCCTTAGAGATTCTCCGCAATCATCCAACTTACCAGCGTTTTGCCAACACTAATTTCTGGCCTATGATCACCGACCACATCGCGCTTGATCTCGAGGAGAGTTAGCGAACTTTAATCGAACAAGGGAAACTTAAATCGGTCTGATTCTATCATCGAGCTCGTTGCGAGCAACTGGCACAGTTGTTCTGAGCTGCAGCCACGTCATTTTCGAAAAATCAACGCCCGGCAAAATGCGTGCAGGAATGAAGGTGGTCTCAAAAACGCAAACGGATTTACGTATAGGAACAAGCATGGCTATCGGATTTGCGGAAAATACTTGCGTATATGCTGTGGAACAAGATCGTGCAATAATGTTGGCCGTGCTAGTGTAGCGTTGCACTGTTGATTAAACTTAATGGAGTTATCGAGCAAGTCCTTTG
>JACPYR010000057.1 GCA_016195965.1 Nitrosomonadales bacterium
GAAGGCTTGCAGGAACTGGTAACCAACTTCTCTGGCACTGAAGACCTGCAGCGTGCCATGGTGCTCCGCCTCGATGGTGAAGTAATCGCTTCCAACAGGGTCAGTGAACTGGAACAGTTCGTGACTGACCCGATCAGCCAGGAGCTGCTGCGAGCCAGCCCGGCCAAACATATTCTGGTTGACCAGCCCAACTTGATTGATGTGGCCATGCCGGTAATGGCAGCCGGTCGGCACATCGGCTGGGCGCGCGTGGAGATGACCCGCGATTCGGAAAATGCTGCACTGCGGCGGCTGGTTGCGCTCAACCTGGCCTTTGCCCTTTTCGCCATGCTTCTGGTTGCATTGCTGGCTGCGCTGTTATCGCGCAGATTGATGCGCGGAATCAACCAACTGATGGTCGCCACCAGCGAGATCAGGAGGGGACATATCGGGTCGCGCGCCCAGATTGTGCGTGATGACGAAATTGGCACATTGGCGCGCAACTTCAATCACATGCTGGACAGCCTGAGCAGCAGCGAAGCCAGGCTGCGTTCCATTATCAACGCCTCACCAGTTCCACAGGCATTGAATGATGAGCAACAACGCATCATTTTCTTAAATCCGGCCTTCTTAAATACCTTCGGATATAGCCTGGAGGACATCCCTACCCTGGCGGATTGGTGGCCCAAGGCGTACCCTGATCCGGCTTATCGCCAGTGGGTAATGGAAACCTGGCAAGCAAACCATGCGCAAGCGCTGAACAATGACATGCCCTTCCATGCGCTGGAGTTGACAGTGCGCTGCAAGAACGGCGACAACAAGACGGTAATGGCAAGCGCAACCGCGCTGGAACATCCCCCCGGAAGTGAACATCTGGTCGTGCTGTATGACATCACCGAACGCAAAAACAACGAAGCAAAAATCCAGCGCCTCAGCCAGCTGTATGCGGCCTTGAGCGAATGCAACCAGGCCATTGTGCGTAGCGACAACGCGGAGGCATTATTCAAGGCTATCTGCCGGATCGTGGTGCAGTTCGGCGGCATGAAGATGGCATGGATAGGTTTGCTGGATGAAACCGGCCAACAGGTCAAGCCGGTCGCGTCATATGGCGCCAGCACCAATTATCTCGACGACATCCTGATCTCGACCGATATCGGCAGCCCTTATGGGCACGGCCCGATAGGCACCGCCCTAAGGGAAAACAAACCGTTCTGGTGCCAGGATTTCCAGCGTGACCCCGCCACAACGCCATGGCGCAATAGTGGCGCACCGGCAAACTGGGGCGCCTCGGCGGCGCTACCGCTGCATCGCAACGGGCAAATCATCGGGGCGCTCTCTTTATACGCAGAGGAAGCCAATGCCTTCGACGCGGCGGCGCGTGGGCTGCTAATGGAAATGTCGGTAGACATCAGTTTTGCGCTGGACAATTTCGTCCGCGAATCGCACCTGCGCCTGGCGGCGAAGGTGTTCGACAATAGCGATGAAGGCTTTATCATTACTGATGCCGACAACAAGATCATTTCCGTCAACAAGGCCATCACTACCATCACCGGCTATCAGCCTTCCGAACTCCTGGGACAGAACCCGCGCATCCTCTCGTCGGGACACCAGGGCCAAGATTTCTACCGCACCATGTGGGAAACCATCAACACCCATGGACGCTGGCAGGGCGAACTGTGGAATCGCCGTAAAGACGGCAGCCTGTACCCTGAAGGGCTGTCCATCAATCAAGTCAAGGATGCAGACGGCGCTACGACTGAATACATCGGCATCCTGAACGACATCACCCAACGCAAGCAAGCCGAACAACATATTCAGAAACTGGCCAATTTCGACATGCTCACTGGCCTGCCCAACCGCCTGCTGCTCGACGACCGTGTCGGGCAGGCGATCGGCGCCGCTCAGCGCGATCATACCCGGCTAGCCGTGCTGTTTCTCGACCTCGATCATTTCAAAAACATCAACGATACCCTCGGACATCGTTTTGGCGATGCGCTGCTGATTGAAGTGGGCCAGCGGCTGAAATCCTCGGTGCGCGACATGGATACTGTTTCGCGCCTGGGCGGAGACGAGTTCGTGGTGGTATTGCAGGACATTGAAGCGGACGGCGTCGCGCATATCGCGACCAAGTTGCTGACCTCCGTCTCCCAGCCCTATCATATTGAGCAACACGAACTGGTGGTGACCCCCTCGATCGGCATCGCAATTTATCCCGATGACGGCGAGGATTTCGATACGCTGTACCAGCACGCCGATGTCGCGATGTATCGTGCCAAGCATGATGGCCGCAACAATTTCCGGTTTTTCACCCAGGAAATGCAGGCCCACTCCGCGCGCACGCTGCAACTGGATAACGCTCTGCGCCACGCGTTGAAACGCAACCAGTTGCAGCTACACTACCAGCCGCAATTGGCCGCCGGAGATGGTCGTGTAATCGGGATCGAAGCCTTGTTGCGCTGGCAACATCCCACGCTCGGCATGGTGTCGCCAGCCGAATTCATCCCGATTGCGGAAAGCAGCGGGCAAATCGTCGCGATCGGCGAATGGGTGCTGCGCACTGCGGTGCACCAGCTCAAGGCATGGCTGGACAGCGGACTGCCGCCGATGATCATGGCAGTCAACATATCAGCGGTGCAGTTCCGCCATCCCGACCTGCCCGGATTGGTCACCAGGATTCTCGATGAAGCGCAGTTGCCGCCACAGTACCTGGAGCTGGAACTGACCGAAGGTGTCGCCATGCACGACCCGCAAGGCGCCATTGCGATGATGGATAACCTGCATGCGCGCGGCGTGCGCATGTCGATCGACGACTTCGGCACCGGCTACTCGTCGCTAAGCTACCTGAAAAAATTCAAGATATACAAACTCAAGATCGACCAGTCCTTCGTGCGCGACCTCAGCGCCGACGCGGATGATAGCGCCATCATCATTGCCATCATCCAGATGGCGCGCAGCCTGGGTTTCCAGACCATCGCCGAGGGTGTGGAAACTGAATCGCAACTGGCGTTCCTGCGTGAACAGGGCTGCGACGAGGTGCAGGGCTACCATTTCAGCAAACCGCTGCCTGTCGAACAGCTGGAAGCATTCGTGCGAATTCGGCTTTAGCAGCCATGGTGAAAAGTCATGCAACCCGGAGAGCCCCTTGCGACATCGGCAAAAATCGGTTCAAATGCCGCGCATGGAAGAAATCGATCAACATGGTATCGTGATACAGACGCAGGTCAATTACCTGCCTGAGCAATCCGATGAATCGGGCGACCGCTTCGTGTTTTCCTATACCATCTCCATTACCAATCTCGGCCATACCTCCGCCAAGCTGCTCAGCCGCCACTGGATCATCACCGACGCCCTCAACCATGTGCAGGAAGTGCGCGGCCAGGGCGTAGTGGGCGAACAACCGTTGCTGAAACCGAGCCAGAGTTTCGAATATACCAGCGGCACCGTGCTGACCACTCAGGTCGGCACGATGAGAGGCAGTTACCAGATGCAGGATGAAAACGGCAGGCAGTTTGACGTTGAAATACCCCAATTTGTATTGAGTGTTCCCCGTGTTTTGCATTAGCAGATTGACGATTAACGCTATAGCGGCAACTTATCCCCACAGCACAACCACTTCAGCACGGCGCTGGCTGATGTTGCGATCCGCACTGTTGCCCCTGATCTTGCTGGCGGCTTGCACCACGCCCAAGCCGCCAGCGCCCGCCTCTTCCAGCATGCCCCCCGCATCCGCCATTGCGCCCCCTTATGCCCCGTTCGCGGTCAGCAAATGGGAGATGTTGCCGGATTGGCAAACGGTCGATTTACAGCCGACCTGGGGGGCTTTTACGCAAAGCTGCAACGCGCTGAAGAACAAGCCCAGCTGGCAAATCATCTGCGCGCGCGCCAATGAATTGACGCAGCCCGACAACAATTCCCTGCGCGCTTTTTTCGAGCAGGGCTTTACTCCCTACCAGGTTTACAACCCGGATGGCTCGTCCCAGGGTTTGATCACCGGATACTATGAGCCGAAGCTTTACGGCAGCCGCGTCAAAACCGCGCGCTTCCGTTATCCGCTGTACGGCCCGCCGGATGACCTGCTGACGATAGACTTGAGCGAGCTCTATCCGCAGTTGAAAGACTTGCGTTTGCGCGGTCGGCTGCAAGGCAATCGCGTCGTGCCTTATTACAATCGCGGCGAGATCGACAACGGCAAGGCGCCGCTGCAAGGCCGCGAATTATTCTGGGTAGACAACGCGGTCGACTTGTTCTTCCTGCAAATACAGGGATCGGGGCGCATCGAATTGCCGGACGGCACGCTGGTGAAAGTCGGTTACGCCGAACAGAACGGGCATCCGTATAACTCCATCGGCAAGAAACTGGTCGATATGGGCGCGTTCAAGCTCGAAGAGTCCTCAATGCAGAACATCAAGCTGTGGGCGGAAAAAAATCCCGATAAGCTGCTCGGCCTGCTGGAACAAAATCCAAGCTACGTGTTTTTCCGCGAATTACCCAACACGCTTCCCGCGCCACTGGGCGCCCTGGGCGTGCCGCTGACCAACGAATACAGCCTGGCGGTGGATACGCGCACTATCCCGCTGGGCGCGCCGGTATTTCTCTCTACCACCTACCCCAACACCGCCGCACCGCTGAACCGCCTGATGCTGGCGCAGGATACCGGCGGCGCAATCAAGGGCGCGGTGCGCGGCGACTTCTTCTGGGGCTTTGGCGAACAGGCCGGAACCCAGGCCGGACGCATGAAGCAGAGCGGCCAGATGTGGGTGCTGTTCCCCAAGGGCGCCGAGCCGGTTCTTCGACCGTAGCCGCTTTATCATTCCCGCTAGACAGCGCCCTTGACGCATCGAACCGCGTGCAACACTTATGCCGCGCCCAAAAATGCAGAACGCATAATTCACGTAATTTTTATAAGGCTATTGACAGCCAGTTCGAATACATGAAATAGTGCGCGTCCGCTTGGGCGAAATCCATTCGCAGTCCTCTCCAAGCTCGCATCTGCAACGCAGCAGCATCGAAACACGCCTTGATACGCATCAACTAACGTTGTTTGAACGATCAGGAGAAAACGATGAATACGCTAGCACTCGATGCAATAAGACTATTCCGCTCTGCCCTGCATGCCATTGCACTATATCTTTCGATCATCATGATCGCATCGATGACAATTGCTAAACCGGCTAATGCTGAAGGTACCGTTACGCCTGTTGCCACCCTATCATTTTTTGTAAATGGAATAGCTTATAGTTCTAGGGCTGATGCGTGTCAGGGCTATGCTAATTTTGTAAATGCTAGATTGGCACAGTGCCCGTACGGTTCTGCTTATTACTGTTATTCCGGTTATTTAGCTTGGCAATCTACAACTCAAAGCAAAGTTAATCTTTCTAACAACTATTGTCAGTGGGGGCGCTTTGAGAAGCTCTTTTCGGCAATTGGTGTGCCGGATACCATCACGTTTTATGACATGGTTTATATTCCAAGCAGCATTACATGTCCTAAAAATTCAACTGGCACGACAACGTGTACCTGTACTGCACCCTATGTGCCTGACGCCACCGCAACAAGCTGTGTCCCTGCCGCCTGCCCTGCACATGCGTCCCGTGCCACCCCATCTGCGCCTTGTGCCTGCGAAACGGGCTATCAGCTCAATGCCGCAGGGACGAGCTGCGTTTCCATCTGCCCGATTGATCCGCTTCCCAGTCCGCCCCCACCATTTGATGATGCGTGCTCGAACTCTCTGGAAAAAGGTAATGGGGTTGATGTCGACAACGCTTGCCCGAATTTGTTGTCACCCGAAATGAAAGCTGGCTCCGTCTGTTTGGCTAATAAAATTAATAAACTTGCTCTTCCCGTCCCATATACCGGCTCAAGTGCCACCGTCAGGACTGCGGCATACCAGAATCACCTGTTGGCCGTATGGAATAAATTGATTGAAATCGAAGACAAGAAACTGACGGATACACAAAAATTAGCGTGCGCATCCGTCATTACGGATGTGGGTAACGAAATGGCGTGGCACGGTTTAGATGCACCACCTTCAAAAAAAGGGAACCAAGCACCTCACGTACTAGGCAATGCACTAGACATACCTATGGACGTGGTCAATGCGATGATAACGAAGGTAACCACACCTCCTACTATTTCTAAATTGTGTTTAATTTGTACCCCTGTCATGTTGCCTGCTAGCGATGTTCAGGATTACATTAACAGTGCGACGGCAAACCCACCTGCTTGTAACTTGCGTTGGGGAGGAAGATTTAAACATTATGACCCTGTTCACTTTCAGCTACCCTAAAATCAAGGAGACGCACAATGAACCATCTTCTCTTCCGCTTCATTGCAATCCTCTCGTTGTTAGTCAACGCAGGGGGTTCGGTATACGCCCAGACGCCGTCTACTGATATACGCGTGCGGGTTTATGGCGTCCACTATGGCGGGAACATCATCTACAACTACAAGGTGATCAATAACGGCAATATGCCGTTCAACAATTTCACGATAGGCAGCGAGTTCGATAGTACCGAAGCTGATGAATACCCCCAGCTCACCCGGCTGCCGTTGGGCTGGGCTTATGGCCGTACCAGTGAGACCGGTACAGCCATCATCCTCGCGCCGGGCAGCACCAGTCAACCAGCGTACTGGACTTCACGAGTGTTTGGTCAGCAGGAAACCGCTAACTATTACTTAAAATGGCATACTCCGTGGGGCGATAACAATAAATTAAATATTATTAACCCAGGACAAACCCTCGCGGGTTTCAGCGTGACGGTTCCTCTGGTAGATAACAAGCTTTCTCTGCCAATTGTCACAGGCAAACCCCTATTCACAGGCCCGGACGAAATGTATATCAAGGGCAGTTTCAAGGTGGGATTCGGTTCAGGGAAAGATTTTTGGGGCACGCTGGAAAGCCTCGACATCACTCCACCCACACTCTCGGTAACACTGAGCCCCGCCACGTTCTGGCCGCCGAACGACAAGCTGGTACCCGTCACTGCCACCGTTACGGTGAAAGATGACTACGACCCGCAGCCCGAGATCAAACTCGAATCGATCACCGCGAACGAAGTGCTGGATATCAATGATGCCAAGGATGTATTGCCCGGAACCGATGACCGGCAATTCCAGCTCAAAGCCAAACGTGCGGGAACCAACCTAGCCGGACGTATTTACACCGTCACCTATTCCGCCACCGATGGCTCAGGCAACAAAGCCACCGCCAGCGCCACCGTGACTGTGCCGCACAACCAAGAGAAGTAAGGCGCGGCGACTTCTTCTGGGGCTTTGGCGAACAGGCCGGAACCCAGGCCGGACGCATGAAGCAGAGCGGCCAGATGTGGGTGCTGTTCCCCAAGGGCGCCGAGCCGGTTCTCAAACCATAACCTGAAAGAAACACTGGCTGAAATTGCGATCAGCCGACGTTGACGCTGTTGCCCCCGTCGAGTTGGGCCGCGCGCAATTTCTGGCTGGTCAGGCCGATGAGTTGTTCGGTGGTTTCCTTGCCTGGCAGGCGCTGGATGCCGCCTATGCTGACGGTGACCACGCCGTGAGGAGAATCAAGGTGAGGAATATTGAGCAGCAGTACCCGTTCGCAGAGTTGCTGGGTGTGCTGATGCAAACCCTCCCGATTGGATGAAAACGACACCACGGCAAACTCCTCTGCGCTGTATCGGGCCACGCAATCTGACGTCCGAACAAATGATTTCGCGACGCAACCGCCCACCTTGCGCAGACACTCGTCCCTGGCCTCCACCCCGTATCGTTCGCTGTAGGGTTTGAAATAATCCAGCTCGATCAGCACCACCGACAATTCGCTGTGTATGCGTTTCGCGATGGACAGCAAATTGGCAAAGCGCTCATCGAAGTGATGGCGATTACTGATCCCGATCAACGGGTCGATATTGGTCAGCGTGTTCAACTGCTGCTCGAGCTGGATTCGGGCTGTCACGTCTTTCTGGATGCCGATAAAATGCGTGAGCGTGCCGTCGTCGCCGTGCACCGGCGTGATGCTGAGCTCATTCCAGTACATCGAGCCGTCTTTGCGGCTATTGCGCAGCGTAGCTACGCAACCCTCGCCATCGGCAAGCGCGGCATGAATGACTGCAAGCTCGGACTGATGGTTGTCGCTGGCCTGAAACACCCGAAAATTTTTGCCTACCGCCTCTGCAGAGGTATAGCCGGTAAGTTTTTCAAAGCCATGATTGACATAAATCAATGGAAAGCCATTTTCCCGGGCGTCGATGATAACGAGGCCGTCATGCGACGCATCGATGGCCTTAAGCAGCAGATGCTGCGGGATTTTTTCGGCAGCCGTCGCCATACGAGCTATTTTTTACCGGGCTGATTCAGGTTCTTTTCCAGCTCTTCCACAGGCAGCAAACCGGGGGCCTGTATGCCATTGGCAAAAATCAGGTTGGGCGTGCCATTGACATGCAGCTTCTTCCCTAAAGCCAGGACTTGCTCTGTCTGGGTATCGCAGGTCGCTTGCGCCGGAGTAATTTCGCTCAACATCCAATCGTCCCATGCCTTGATCGGATTTTTTGCGCACAGCACATTGCGCACGATTTCATCCGATCCCGGGAAAATCGGATACATGAAAAAATACAACGTGACGTCGGTGATCACGCTCAGCTCTTTTTCCAGACGCTTGCAAAAACTGCAATTGGGATCGGTAAAGATGGCCAACTTGCGCTTGCCGTTGCCTTTCACCTTTTTTACCGCCAGCTCCAGCGGCAACTTGTCGAAGTCGACCGCAAACAATACCCGGCGCCGCTCGCCGCTGATGTCCCGGCGGCTTTTGGTTTCGATGATATTTCCTTCGAACAGGTATTCCCCCTGCGCATCGATGTAATACAGCTGATCTTCGATGACGACTTCATACAGACCCGCGTAAGGTGTTTTGACTACATGCTCGATCTTGCCTATCCCCGGAAATTTGCTTTGCAACGACTTGCGTATCTCGTTCTCCCCGGCATATGCGGAAGACAGCAGCGTGAACAGCAACAGGGCGGCTAATTCTTTAGTTGCGGCATAGCGCCCACCCTGGCTGGTGTTAGCCTTCTCTGCGACTCCATTTTGCTTCGATTTCATGAATATCTTCTTTCGTGGGTTTAGTTGAGGGCGTGCTGCATCAGCATTTTTTTCAGCGGCAGGATACGGTTGGTTGCATTCAGTCCAAAGTTGCGCGCCGCACGCAAAATGGGAACATCGTTGTTGAACAGATGCTTCAGGCCGTAGGTCGTCGCCTGCATCGCATAGATGTCTTCCTTGCGTTTTCGTTCATAGCGGCGCAGCAATTGCGCGGCGCCACAATCAGGTTGCGCACCGCGCGTGGCCAGCACCTGCGCCAGCTGGCGCGCATCGCGAAAGCCGGTATTCACCCCTTGCCCCGCCAGCGGATGCATGTTGTGCGCCGCATCGCCAATCAAAGCAAGACGCGGCGCGGTAATTTTTGGCAATACCAGCAACCGCAACGGGAAAGCCGCAGGCGGCGTAATAAGCCGCATCTCGCCCAGCGTATGCTGCGCGGCTATAGCCACTTTGCTACAGAAATCCTCATCGCTGAGCGCCAACAGTTCGGCAGACCGCTCCGGGCTGACCGACCACACCATCGATACGCGGTTGTCCGGCAACGGCAGCAACGCGAGTATGCCGTCCGGCTGAAACCATTGATATGCGATGCCGCGATGCGGCTTGTCGGTGCTGAAGTTGGCGACCACCCCGTGTTGCTGATAATCCACCGGCGCGGCGCTGATGCCCGCCTGTCCGCGCACCCAGGAATCGCGCCCATCCCCGCCGACGACGAGCTTGGCGTTCAGGGTACGGCCATCCGCCAGCGTGAGTGCGGCGGCCTCGTCGTGAAGCTCCAGTGCGGCACATTGCGCCGGATGAAATAAAGTCAGATTTTCCTGTTGTTGCAGGACTCGCATCAGGGCGTATTGCAGTTCACGCCCCTCCAGGATGCAGGCCAGCTCCTTCACCCCCATCTGGTATGCGCTGAATTCCAGCTCACTACCGCTGTCGCCGAACACGCGCATCGCTTCGACTGGCTGGATGCGCCTGGCATCCAGGCCTTGCCATGCGCCGCACTCATCCAGAAAACTGCGGCTGCCCGGGCTGATGGCGTAAATACGGCTGTCCCAGTTTTCAACCTGATTGTGCGCCTGCTCGCCCCCCCCACCAATAGCCGACGCGCTATCCGGCATTAGCAAGGACTGGCTCTCAACTAATGCCAGCGACAATCCGCTACGCTGGAGCGCGCTGGCAAGACTAGCCCCCACCAACCCCCCACCTATGATCACGACATCAAAATTCATGGCAGGAATCATAGCATGCCCGCCAGTTTCATTTATAATCCCTCCCCCCGCAGAAAACCCAAGTCGAAAAACAAGATGCACATCGGGCCCTATCAGTTGAAAAACAATCTCATTGTTGCCCCTATGGCCGGGGTAACCGACAGGCCTTTCCGCATGTTGTGCAAACGCATGGGGGCGGGCATGGCGGTGAGCGAGATGGTGTCGTCCAATTCGCTGCTGTACGGTTCGGAAAAAACCAAACGCCGCGCCAACCATGAGGGCGAGGCTGATCCGATCTCGGTGCAGATAGTCGGCGCCGATCCCGCGATGCTGGCTCAGGCAGCCCGATACAACGTGGATCACGGCGCACAGATCATCGACATCAACATGGGCTGCCCGGCCAAGAAAATCTGCAACGTGATGGCTGGCTCCGCCTTGCTGCAAAACGAGCCGCTGGTAGCGACCCTGCTTGAAGCCGTGGTCAACGCGGTGAATGTACCCGTTACGCTCAAGATACGCACCGGCTGGGACAAAGCCAATCGCAACGCGATCCGCATCGCCAGGATTGCGGAAGCCAGCGGCATCCAGGCCCTAGCGATACATGGCCGCACCCGAGCCTGCGCTTACACCGGCGACGCAGAGTACGACACCATCGCGGCCGTCAAGGCCAGCGTCAACATTCCGATTATCGCCAATGGCGACATCACCACGCCCGAAAAAGCCCAATGGGTGCTGCGCCAAACCGGCGCGGATGCGGTGATGATAGGTCGAGCCGCGCAAGGCCGGCCATGGCTATTCCGCGAGATCGAACATTTCCTGAAAACCGGCTCGCACCTGCCTGCACCGCAAGTCGGCGAGATACATCGTGTGCTGCGCGCCCACGTACATGAGCTATACGATTTTTATGGCGAACACACCGGTTTGCGCGTATCGCGCAAACACATCTCCTGGTATACAAAAGGACTGGCCGGATCGGCACAGTTCAGGCACCGGATGAATCAACTGGAAAGCATTACCGAACAGTTGGCGGCGGTAGACGATTTTTTTGCAGAACAAGCTCTGCGGGGGGCGCAGTTGCATTACGGGGAGGAATTGGCGGCATGAGCGAAAGTTTAATCAATGAGAATGATATGGCACGGCATGTGCGAAAAACGCTTAAGGACTATTTCAAGGATCTCGACGGAGAGGCCCCATGCAGCGGCATGTACGACATGGTGATCAGCTGTGTCGAGAAGCCGCTGCTGGAAATGGTGCTGGAACACGTGAGCGGCAATCAGACGCGCGCGGCAGAAATGCTGGGCATCAACCGCAACACCTTGCGCAAGAAGATGCAGCAGTTCGGCATTGCCTGAATAACAACCGCGACGGATGAATCTGCGCAAGCCGCAGTTCGACCTGAATTGAACCGCCAACCTGGTTGCAGGTTGGGCGAACAAAGTTTTTATTATTTTTTGAAACCATCATGACAGCTATCAAACAGGCACTCATCAGCGTATCGGACAAATCCGGCGTACTCGAATTCGCGCAGGGATTAAACCAGCTCGGCGTAAAAATCCTTTCCACCGGCGGCACCGCCAAGCTGTTCGCCGACAACGGCATCCCGGTCACCGAGGTGGCGGATTACACCGGCTTCCCAGAGATGCTGGATGGCCGCGTGAAGACGCTGCAACCCAAGGTACATGCGGGTATTTTGGCCAGACGCGATTTGCCCGAGCATGTCGCCACGCTGGAAAAACACGGCATCCCGACCATCGACCTGGTGGTGGTGAACCTGTATCCGTTCGCGGCCACCGTCGCCAAACCCGGTTGCACATTGGCAGATGCGATCGAGAACATCGACATCGGCGGGCCGACCATGGTGCGCGCTGCGGCCAAGAACCACGCGCATGTCGCCATCGTCACCGACCCGACCGATTACGCGGACATACTGGCCGAGATGCAGACCAACAGCGGCACGGTTTCCGACGCGACGCGTTTCGACCTGGCGAAGAAGGCTTACTCGCACACCGCCGCCTACGATTCCGCGATCAGCAATTACCTCACCGCGATCGGCAGCGACGGCACAAAGCAAGCATTCCCGGCCCAGATCAATTTCAACTTCGCCAAGGTTCAGGACATGCGCTACGGCGAGAACCCGCACCAGAGCGCCGCGTTCTACCGCGACCTGATCGCCGTACCGGGCGGCATTGCCGACTATACCCAGCTGCAGGGCAAGGAGTTGAGCTACAACAACATCGGCGACGCCGATGCCGCGTGGGAACTGGTCAAGACCTTCGACCAGCCAGCCTGCGTCATCGTCAAGCACGCCAATCCCTGCGGCGTTGCGATTGCAGACACTGCGCTGAATGCCTACAAGCTGGCTTACGCCACCGACACCACTTCCGCATTCGGCGGCATCATCGCCTTCAACCGCGAACTGGATGCCGAAAGCGCAGCGCAGATCACCGCCAACCAGTTCGTCGAACTGATCATCGCACCGAGCGCCTCCGAAGCCGCGCTCAAGGTCACTGCGGCAAAACAGAACGTGCGCGTGCTGACCGTGCCATTATCCAACGCGCACAACCAGTACGACTTCAAACGCGTCAGCGGCGGCCTGCTGGTGCAGACGCCGGATGCGCTGAACGTGCAGGCATCACAGCTCAAAGTAGTCAGCAAGGTGCAGCCTAGCAAGGAACAACTGCAAGACCTGCTGTTCGCCTGGCGCGTGGCGAAATACGTGAAGTCCAACGCGATCGTGTTCTGCAAGAACGGGCAAACCTTGGGGGTTGGCGCTGGGCAGATGAGCCGCGTGGATTCCACCCGCATTGCCAGCATCAAGGCGCAGAACGCGGGCCTGAGCCTGAAGGATTCCGTGGTGTCGTCCGACGCCTTCTTCCCGTTCCGCGACGGCATCGACGTGCTAGCGCAAGCCGGCGCGAAAGCGGTGATCCAGCCCGGCGGCTCGATGCGTGACGAGGAAGTGATCGCGGCGGCGGACGAGCATGGGCTGGCCATGGTGTTTACCGGGTTCAGGCACTTCAGACATTGATACGCTACTGTGAAATTTACCCTCTATTTTGAGTCGATGCGCACCCGCCCGGATCGGGCAAACATCCAACTCGAATGGATTCGCCGGGCAATGGAACAACCTGACAAGGAAACCACCCAACTGGATGGGCGGATACGCCGCTGGGCCGCCATACCTGAAGCCGAGGGCCGATTCCTTCGCATCGTTCTGTTGCCGGATGGCGAAACGGTGCACAATGCATTCTTCGACAGGAGATTCAATAATGAAGATTAAATATTTTCAGGATACCGATACGCTCTATATCGAGCTGCGTGCTGCGACAGTCGCCGAAACGAATGACGTGGACGAGAACACCCTGCTCGACCTCGACGAAAACGGCAAGATTTGCGGTATCACCATCGAGCATGCTGCTGATCGGGTCGATCTGCCCAACTTTTCGTTTGAGCGGATGACGGCGTGAATAGGTAGGGGCCAATAGCGAAACATATTGCACCGGATGTTTCTCATGCGGCGCAATAACGATTGTGCGCTATGCGGTTTCATTGGTGTCAGTTTAAGGAGGCGAGCGTGTCGGATAAAGTTCAAGAACCTAAGGTGTCTGAATTTAAATGTGAGCATTGTGGCGAGCGCATTTCAAAAAATGAAGGCTTCGTGCAAGGTCGAATGGTCATTGCTTCAGGTGTTGGTAGAGTTACGTTCTATCACAAGAACCGGGAGGAATGTCTTAAAGCCAGTAAATCAGGGCAGTAACTCGCGTAAGGCGTAATGTGGGGTGTCAATAAGCAAAACGCATTGCACCGTTTATTTGCAAGCGGAGCTACGCGGGCGGGCTCCGATTGCCATCACGGCATCTTAAGGAGTGATAGATGAATAAGAAATTTGAATACGAGTGTGAAATCGCAAAACGTTTCCTTGATGTTGTGGGGATTTCATACGTTGATCTTGCAGACCCGTTAGAAACGTTTAAGAAAGAAACTGGCGCGGACGTTCATGCACGTCTTAGTTCTGGCAAAAAAATAGGCATACAAGTTACTGTATTTCATTCTGATGAAGATTCAGCAAAAAATGGTAGTGAGGCATGTCGGGGTCAGGAGGAAAAAGACAAGAAATTGGGAATAATACAAACCTATGGAGTTCCCACCGATTATCGTCCCGCGTTGCGAAAAAGAATCGGGGAGAAGATTTCTAAAGCACAGAATTACAGTTTCAGTGAATTTGACGAAGTCTGGTTAGTGGTAGCTGCTTCTCTACCTCAGGTTGGAGCAATGGCTTCGACAACAATGCTCTCGCTTTTTATTGATGCTGACGAGCTAAATAATGATCACCACGAAGCGTTATCGCATAGCAAATATTCTGCTGCTTTCTTATACATTTTTAATGAGGGCAAAATATTTCAGTGGCAGCCCCTCACAAAGTGGCAGTTGGCAAAAGACGATCACCTTAAACTATCCCCTGTCAACGAAGTTAACGCTATTGAAAGATGGCGGCAATGTCTGAGAGACCCAGAATTTAGGAAAAATTCTCGTACTTGGGCCCGGCGTGAAGCACTCAAGGTGTTGCACGAGTTTCGTTCCGGCAAATGATTCAATGATGTTGGGTGGGCAAGTTTCATTTGCCCACGCGGAAAATAATGGTGGGCAATTTTGCCCACCCCACGTTGAGGTTGTTATGAAAATATTAGTCATCGGTTCCGGCGGTCGCGAGCACGCACTGGCATGGCGTTTGGCACAAGGCGACAAGGTACAGAAGGTGTATGTCGCACCCGGCAATGCAGGCACCGCGTTGGAAGACGGCGTGGAAAATGTCGGGATCACCACGATACCCGAGCTGATAGCATTCGCACAACGCGAAGATATTTACATGACCGTGGTTGGCCCGGAAGCACCGCTCGCGGCGGGCATCGTGGATGCGTTCCGCGCCGCGAAGCTGAAAATATTCGGGCCAACCAAGGCTGCTGCGCAGCTCGAATCCTCCAAGGATTTCGCCAAGCGCTTCATGGTGCGCCATAACATCCCCACCGCTTTTTTCGAGACCTTTAACGATATTTCCGCAGCCAAGGCATATGTTGAAAAGCATGGCACACCTATCGTGATCAAAGCCGATGGGCTGGCCGCCGGCAAAGGCGTGGTCGTCGCGATGAACAAGAGCGAAGCATTTGCCGCGATCGACATGATGTTGACCGGCGACCGGGTAGGCGATGCGCCCCCCGAGCACGACCGTAGAGTCGGAGCGCGCGTGGTGATCGAAGAATTTCTGGAGGGTGAAGAGGCCAGTTTCATCGTGATGGCGGATGGCAAACATGTGCTGCCGATGGCCACCAGCCAGGACCACAAGCGCCTGCTGGATGGCGACTGCGGCCCAAACACCGGCGGCATGGGCGCTTATTCCCCCGCACCCGTGGTTACGCCGCAAATCCATGCCCGCGTGCTGCGCGAAGTGATCCAGCCGGTGATACGCGGCATGGAAAGCGAGGGCATCGCCTATACCGGATTCCTGTATGCCGGACTGATGATAGACCCGCAGGGCGGCATCAAGGTGCTGGAATTCAACTGCCGTATGGGCGACCCGGAGACCCAGCCCATCATGTTGCGCCTGAAAAGCGATTTCTCGGCCATAGTCGAACACGCCATCAACGGCACGCTCGACCAAGTTGAGGTGGAATGGGACAGGCGCACCGCGCTCGGCGTCGTGATGGCCGCAGCCAATTATCCCGACACGCCGCGCAAGGGCGATGCCATCACCGGCTTGCCAAAAAAACTGGAGGAGGCCCACGTATTCCATGCCGGAACCACCATGCAAAATGGGCGAGTGGTCACCAACGGCGGGCGGGTACTGTGCGTCACCGCGCTGGGCACGATGGTGAAAATGGCACAGAAAAATGCCTATGAGATCGCCGACACTATCCACTTCGATGGCTGCCAGATGCGGCGCGATATCGGCTGGCGCGCAATTGCTACGCGCAAGAAATGAAAAATCCAGCAACGTCGTTCTATTCTTTATTCGCGCCTAGCCTGGCTTAAAACTCTGGATTTTTAAGCCCACCTTGGCACGGCTCAATATTTCATCCCTCTGCCTCGCCGCCCACCTCAAGCGCGGCGGCCTGATCGCCTACCCTACCGAATCCTGTTATGGCCTGGGCTGCGATCCGGCTAACCGCAATGCGGTGCAACGCCTGCTCAAACTCAAGCAGCGCCCGCAGCGCAAAGGGCTGATCCTGATCTCATCGAGCTACAAGCAAGTAGCGCGCTACCTGCAACCGATCACGCATGATGAACAGATCAAACTGAAAAACGGTGGGGCGCAGGCGATCACCTATCTGATGCCCGTGCTTGCATCTGCTCCGCGCTGGCTGCGCGGCGCTCACGATACACTGGCGGTGCGCCTCACCGCGCATCCATACGCCAAACAACTGTGCCGGACCGCACACAGCGCATTGGTCTCCACCAGCGCCAACCGCAGCGGGCAGCGCCCCGCAAAAACGTATGCGGAATGCCGGCGTTTATTCGGGAAGCAGGTTCTGGTATTGCCCGGGCGCGTAGGTAAGCGCAAAAAACCTTCAACCATACGCAGTTGGGCTGATGGCAGGATTATCCGTTGATATAAAGTGCGCAGTCTCGAACAAATGGACGACAAAAAATTCCTGCGAAAATACCGGAAACAGGCACGCCGGAAGCAAAATTGGGTTTTCCGGTTGCCAGCGATCGGATTTGAAGCTTGACGGCAAACGCTACTGACGGCTTGCTGCCATATCCCATTCAGCTACGCCAGCACGCAGATGCTCAGACTTGTAGCCTTCCTTGCGTAACAACTCCACCGCGTCCTTGGCCATCAGGCAATAGGGGCCACGGCAATAGGCGACGATAGGCCTGTCCTCGGGCAACTCAGCAAGCCGCTGGCGCAGTTCGTCGAGCGGGATAGAACGGGCGAAGGGCAGGTGCGCCGCCAGATACTCCTCGGTCGGGCGCACATCCAGCACCACCACCTCGCCCCGGCGCGCCATTTTAATCAGCGTGTCACGATCGCTGGGTATCAAATCGTCCGGCTGTGTGGCAATTTTTTGCAATGCCAACTGCAGCTCGATCAAACGCTCCTCGGCCAGCGTGTGTACTGACACCCATAAGTCGGCCACCGCCTTGTCGGCCAGACGGTAGCAGATATTTTTGCCCTGCCGCTCGGTTTCGACCAGCTGCGCCATGCGCAACTCGCGCAAATGCGCGCTGGCCAGCTTCACGCTGATGGATGCCTCCAGCGCCAGCGTCTCCACGGTCTTCTCCCCCTGGCATAACAATTCGATCAGTTCCAGCCGTTTGGGGCTGGAGAACACCTTGCCTATCCGCGCCACTTGCTCGTACAGCAGGTCTTTGGTTTTGCGTGCGCCTTTCATATCTTCAATCCATTGAATGGTGGAACGTATGGAACGAACTATAGTTTATATTGACATTAATACACAATAGGTGGTTAAATCATTCCAATAACTATTGGAATGTAAGTCATCTAGGAGATTGCCATGAAAACCCTGTTCATTCTCAACGACCCGCCCTACGGCAGCGAGCGCACCTATAACGGCCTGCGTCTGGCCGGAGTTCTTGCCAAGCAGCCAGGCAATGAAGTGAAGGTGTTCCTGATCGGCGATGCAGCCTCATCCGCGCATCGCAACCAGAAAGTGCCGCAAGGTTTCTACAACATCGAAGTGATGCTCGGCAATGTGATACGACACGGTGGCAAGGTCGGCATCTGCGGCACTTGCATGGACGCGCGCGGCTTGGCCGACAGCGAACTCGCCGAGGGTAGCCAGCGCAGCACGCTCGCGGAGCTTGCCGAGTGGACTGCATGGGCGGACAAGGTTCTGGTTTTTTAAGGAGAGAATATGTTTTTCAAGCAACTGGCAAGCAAGGAATCAACGCTGTCGTATTTCTTTGGCTGCGGCGGCAAGGGAAAATCCGTGGCGGTGGATGTGGTCGCGGGCGATGAGGAATGGTTCATCGAGGAAGCCAAGAAGGCCAACGTCACCATCAATTTCGTGATCGACACCCACGTCCATGCCGACCATTATTCCGGCGGACGCAAGCTCGCGCAGATGGTGGGCGCGCCCTATTGTCTGCATGAATCCGACAAGGGGCTCGTCAAATTTAACTTCGAATCCCTGTACGACGGACAGTTGCTTGACATCGGCAATGTCGAAGTCAAGGTGCTGCACACACCTGGCCACACCAACGACAGCGTTTGTCTGCTGGTATCCGACAAGCGTCGCGCCGATGCACCTTGGTTCGTGATCACCGGAGATACGCTGTTTGTAGGCGCGGCAGGACGCCCCGATCTGGCCGGCAAGGAACGCGAGATGGCTGCCGTGCTATACGACAGCATCAACGCCAAGCTGCTATCTCTGTCCAATGAAGTCGAGATTTTCCCCGGCCATCAGGCGGGCAGCGTGTGTGGCGCGGGCCTGTCCGGAAAGCCCTCCTCGACGATAGGCTTCGAGAAACGCTGGAATCCGGCGCTTAAGATGGATAAGGCAGGCTTCATCGAAGCCTTGATCCAGGAAATTCCACCGCGTCCGGCCGAGATGAGCAAGATCGTCGCGGCCAACATCGCCGCATGACGGTGCATCGCGGCGATCCCGTTCACGGGAATCTCATCCACGGCATCAGGGTCAACCTGGACCAGTTCCTGCATCAACTGCTGCAAGTCCTGCTGGTGGGTTTCACGATAGGCATGATGCGCACCGTCGTGCCGGCGCTGGCCGAGTCCGAGTTCGGCGTGCCGAAAAATTCCTTCATGCTGCTCACTGCCTTCGTGGTTGCCTTTGGCTTTGTCAAAGGCACGCTCAATTTTGTTGCTGGCCGGTTATCGGAACGCATCGGAAGAAAGAAGGTGTTGCTGCTGGGCTGGCTGGTGGCAATACCGATTCCTTTGCTGGTTTACTATGCGCCGTCGTGGGACTGGATCGTGGCAGCTACGGTATTGCTAGGCATCAACCAGGGGCTAACCTGGTCGATGACACAAACCGCAAAACTCGACATCACCCGTCGCGACCAGCGCGGGCTGACGATAGGCATGAATGAGTTTTCCGGCTATGTCGGACTGGCGCTGGCCGGCATCATCACCGCTTATCTGGCCACAACGCTGGGTGCGCGCACGGGTCTGCTGGTGTTTGGCTTGACTACGATATTGCTGGCGCTGTTGCTCACTTTGCTGTGGGTCAAGGACACCTTGCCCTGGGCGAAAGTCGAGGCTGCAAAACACAAGGCCGGATTATCCGCAGACAGGCTGCCACGCTATCCAAACAACATCGGCACGCACCCGACAACCTGGGAAGTTTTTTCGCTGATGAGCTGGCGTGACAAGCGCATGGCTGCGATCTGTCAGGCGGGCCTGGTCGAAAAATTCGTCGATGCGCTGGTCTGGGTGTTCTATCCTGTCTTCCTCTACCAGCGCGGCGTGAGCCTGCACAGCATAGGCTGGATCGTTGGCGTTTACGGCTTTGTCTGGGGCGGCTCGCAATTTTTCACCGGAAAATTATCCGACCACATCGGCCGACACAAGCCCAATGTCTGGGGCATGTTGATCTGCGGCTCAGGTGTCGCAATGATGTTGTGGGGTGAAGGGGTGGCATGGTGGTCGCTGTCGGCGGCTGTCTCCGGCTTCGGCATGGCGCTGCTTTACCCCAACCTCTCTGCGGCAGTGGCGGATATCGCGCACCCTGACTGGCGCGGTTCGGCCATCGGCATCTATCGTTTCTGGCGCGACCTGGGCTATGGTATCGGTGCGCTCGGGCTGGGCGTCGCCGCGCATTTCAGCGGCTCGGTGCAGGCCGCATTCTGGTTTGTCGCCATCTCAATGTTCCTGTCTGGTTTGCTGCTCTGGATTTTTGGCGAGGAAACGCACCCCAGATTGAACCCGGCATAAAAAGGTCTATACTGCTCGGGTAGCATCCAATTTTTTTCCATACTTAACAAGGAGGAAAAAATGTACCCAGATCATATGTGGTGGGGAATAACATGGATGATATTCCCGCCGCTCATTTTAATCATACTGATTCTCGTGCCCCTGTTTTTCTGGCAGAGAGGATATTCCTGCAAAACCCCCGAAGATCGATCCGAGACTTCTATGGAGATATTAAAAAAGCGCTATGCCAAGGGGGAGATCACCAAGGATGAATTCGAGCAAATAAAAAAAGACATTTCCTGATTTGCGGATTCAGCCTGCCCGCATTTGTCCGCTGATTGCTGCCCAAACAATCGATCCCGCCTCGACGGGATCGATGACCGCCTCCCCTCCTAGAGTCTATGCGCCGCGCAGGCGGCATCCTGAACGAATGAACTGCATGATGTGCTATGCTCCGCGCGATTTTTCACTATGGTTTATTTGATGAGATTCACACTCTATTTATTGTTGTTGGTTTTTCAGCCCGCCTTTGCGGAACAGCCTGTACAGGCTGCATCAGCATCACCGCAAACGTCAGAATATGACGCACTGCAAAATCCACCCGCAAATGACGCCATAGAAAGCGTCACGGATGTTCCTGCGCCGCCGTTGCAGGCGGAGCCGACGACCGATATAAGCGAAAGCAATGAATCATTGCAACAATTTCTGCACCCCAAAAGCGAACCCAGCCGCAAGACCAATCCTGTCCGGACTAGCACAGGCAGCGCCAAGTCAGCCGCTCGCTCTACCGACAGCGGTGATTTTCTTGCCGCGCGCGCCGCGTTTCTGGCAGGCGATTCCGCCAGGCTGGGGCGCTATGCCTCCAAGCTGAAAAAAACCTCGCTGGAAGCGTATGCCAGCTATTACCAGTTAAGCCTGTCACTGAAGAAGGCCGAAGCACAACCTGTCTCGAAATCCCTCGAAAGGGAAGTAAAAGAATTCCTTGCGCGCCCCGCAGATACGCCGACGATCAACCAGCTACGCGGAGAGTGGCTCAAGCTGCTCGGTAAAAAGCAGCAGTGGACGATGTTCGATGAAGAATATCCGCACATGGTTAACGAGGACACCGAGCTGGCTTGCTATGGCCTGCAGTCTTACCGCCGCCGCTTTGACCAGGCCGCACTGCGCGAAGCGCGCAAATTGTGGTTTTCCGGGAAAGGACAACCCGATAGTTGCGGCACGCTGTTTGATGCCGCGCTCTCCGCCGACATCATCAGCCAGCAGGATGTCCGGCAACGGATGCGCCTGGCGTTGGAAGCGAACAATGTATCGCTGGCCAACAGCCTGATCGAACAGCTCGAAGAAAAACATGCCGGTTTGCCTGCGCTGCTGAAAGACGCAGCAGCCGATCCAGAGCGGTATCTGAAAAAATTGTCCCAGGAAAAACTCATCACAAAAAAAGGGGCCCATCCAACGGTTAAGCAAACCGCTATTGATATAGCCATCCAGGCTCCAGTTTCGAGCATAGAACAACCACCATTTACCCTCTCTCTGGAAAGCCCGCCCCCCCCATCGGCCCCGCTCATCAAATCTCCGTCTGCAGATTGGTTCGGCTTGAAAAATTTGTTATCGCGGCTGAGCTTCGACAAAACCGACGTGCCGCGTGCTGCATTGGCAGCACTGGACAAAACAGCCAAGGCAGATACCGACAGCGTTGCAGAACCATTACGCCCTGCCAGCGGAGTTAGCACAGAGTGCTCCCCTCCTTGCGCAGATATCAAACCCGAGGTTACAGCCTCCGCTGCGGAACTGCATCCCAAATTAGCCAGTGAAGCTCAACGCACTGTCGCGCTATTTGCATTGCAACGCCTGGCAAAACAGTCACCCGACTTGGCCATAGCGCGCTGGGAAAAAATCGCCGGATATTTTCCGGTGATTGAGCAGCGCTATTTTTATGGCCGACTGGCTTACGAGGCCGCGCGCAACCTGGATGCACGGGCATTGCAATGGTATAAGGCCGCAGCATATACACCGCTGGACGAGCGCCAAACCGCATGGCGGGTTCGCGCCGCACTGCGCGCGCTCAACTGGTCCGAAGTACTGGCCGGGATAGATGCAATGAGCGAGCAGCAACAACGCGACCCGGCCTGGAAATACTGGAAAGCTCGCGCGCTCCAGGCATTGGGAAAGACCGTCGAGGCGAGGGAAATATTTGCCCCGCTCAGCAAGGACTTTTATTTTTACGGCCAACTGGCCAGCGCGGAACTGGCTGATTTTCCGATCATGAGCGCTGCAACGCCGGCATATAAACCCGACCCACAGGCGATCTCCGAAATGTTGACGCAACCCGGCATGCAGCGCACCATGGCGCTGTATCGCATGAATTTGCGCAGCGAGGCGCTGGAAGAATGGCGCTGGCTGATGCGCAACCTGAATGATCGCGAGCTGCTCACAGCCGCCGAAATTGCCAAGCGCAATGAAATGTACGACCGTGCTATCGGTGCCGCCGACAGGACCGTCAGCGTGCACGATTTCAGCATGCGCTACCTTGCGCCATATCGTACGGAACTGCAAACCCATATCCGCGAGCATGGTCTGGACGAAGCATGGGTATACGGCTTGATGCGCCAGGAAAGCCGCTTTACCACCAGCGCAAAATCCGATGTCGGGGCGTCCGGTCTCATGCAGATCATGCCCAGCACCGCCCGCTGGGTTGCCAAAAAACTTGGGCTAAAAAGTTACCGTAACGCGCTGATACACCAGCTCGACACCAATCTGCGTCTCGGCACATATTATATGAAGGCCGTGCTTGCCCAATCTGAAAACAACCCGGTGTTGGCTTCGGCGTCATACAATGCCGGACCGCTGCGCGCTTTGCAGTGGCGCGGCGATCAGCCGCTGGAAGGCGCGATTTATGCCGAAACTATCCCGTTTGAAGAAACCCGCGACTATGTAAAAAAAGTGATGAGCAACACTGTTTATTACGCCGAACAGTTCGGTGATCCGCCCCGCTCGCTCAAACAACGCCTGGGGATCATTCCGGCCAAATCGGCGGAAAAATTAGCGATCCCCTGATGATTAGCAAAGCCAAAATTTATTGCGTGGGCGGCGCGGTGCGCGACCGATTGCTGGGCCTGTCCGTCCAGGATCACGACTGGGTCGTGGTGGGCGGCACGCCGGAAGAGATGACCGCGCAAGGCTTTCAGCCGGTGGGCAAGGACTTCCCGGTATTTTTGCACCCGCAAACCCATGAGGAATATGCGCTGGCGCGCACCGAACGCAAGACCGCGCGCGGCTATCAGGGGTTTTCCGTATATGCCGCGCCGGATGTCACGCTGGAGCAGGACCTGCTGCGCCGCGATTTCACGATCAATGCCATCGCGCAGGATGCCGACGGTAAACTGATCGATCCGCACAACGGCATCGCCGATTTGCGCGCCGGCATCCTGCGCCATGTCAGCGCAGCCTTCAGCGAAGACCCGGTACGCATTCTGCGTGCGGCACGCTTTGCGGCGCGCTTCGGTTTCACGATCGCGCCCGAGACCCTGGAATTGATGCGCGACATGGTGCACAACGGTGAAGTGGATGCGCTGGTCGCTGAACGCGTCTGGCAGGAGCTGGCGCGCGGGCTGATGGAAAAAAAGCCTTCGCGTTTTTTCGAAACGCTGCGCAGTTGCGGCGCGCTGGCTAAAATCATTCCCGAGGTAGACGCATTGTTCGGCGTACCCCAGCCGGAAAAACACCACCCGGAAATAGATTGCGGCATACACACGATGCTGGTGGTGGACGATGCCGCACGTCACGACCACCTGCTGGAAGTGCGTTTCGCGGCGCTTACCCACGACCTGGGCAAGGGCAACACACCGCAGGATATTCTGCCGCGCCACATCGGACACGAGTTGCGCAGCGTGGAGTTGGTGACCCGGCTCTCGCAGCGCTTGCGCGCTTCCGGCGAATGCCGCGACCTGGCCCTGCTGGCGGCACGCTATCACGGCGATATCCATCGCGCCGCAGAATTGCGCCCCGAAACCATCATCAAATTATTCCAGTCTGCGGATGCCTGGCGCAGGCCGGAACGCTTCACCCATTTGTTGCAGGTCTGCGCCGCAGATGCGCGCGGCCGCACCGGTCACGAAAACGACGCCTATCCTCAGATGGATTACTTGCTGCATCTGTTAACCGCAGCGCGCGCGGTGAACGCGGGCGAGATCGCCAAGCAATGCGAAGACAGCAGCGCGATTGCCGCCGCAGTGCAACAGGCACGCATAGCCGCGATAGCTGCATTAGTCGAAAAGCGGCGATAATTCCCGCTTTTTCGCGCCGCAGGATAGCGCCCGCCACCATATAATTATTGCTTATCGAGCCGACCATGCAATTCACGATCGGATCTGCCGGAACGCTTCCGCTACATTCTTGCGCTAAATTCTGAAGAGACCATGAAAAACACTCTCATCGCTACAACCCTAACGATCCTGCTGCTTCCCTCGCTTGCCTCTGCCGAGCTTAATTACAATGCGGTTCATGTCAACCAGGCAACGACCACTTACCGCAACGGCGATAAGGATTTAAAGGAATTGAGTATCGGCATTTCAAAAAGCTTTTCCCCTCGCGCCTATCTTCAGGCCTCCTTTGCCAACGCCCGCCAGGCCACGCCCTGGATTTACGGAGACAGAATAGTCAGCTCGGTATCATTGGGCGCGGGATACCACAGTATGCTCATGGAAGATACCGATGCCATTGTCGAAGCTCATGCGACCCTCGGTTCATCCAAATGGGGAGGAGCAAGCGAAAGCGCGAATGGCTACGACGTGGGTATCGGCATCCGCACCGTGATCTTACCGGGGCTGGAAGGGGCCGTGTCATGGGTGCAGGCTCGCACCTCGAATGGCCCCGTTGCCAGTTCAGACATGTTTCCCAGGGCGCAATTCGGCTACAGCTTTTTGCCGCAACTTCAAGTAACCATGGGACTGGATTTGAAGCCAGACGAGACCTTGCGTTTGGGTTTCCGTTATTTTTACTAACGGGCATGGCAATGCAGTCCCCTTGATAATGGAACTCGCCATGCCAGTCTCCCCCGGGAGTGGGAGGAGGCAAATGAGACGCTATGCGAGTTTCGCGTTAAAACGCGATCATCGGTTTCATGCAGGTTTCCCTTACAGGAAACGTGACATATCACCCGCCGAGAAGCCCCGCAACAAGCCACCCATGCGTTTCCCCAACGCGATCACCTTGAACAACTCGCCCATCTCTGCAGGGCTGGTAAGTTTCTGCAGTTGCGCCGAGAGCGGCAGATAGTCGCGCAGGTTTTCCGGTGAGGTATCACCCAATAATTCTGTGATGCCGCAGTTGATCAGGAAGAATGCCTGATTGGTGTAGCCCAATAATTCCAGCCCCGCATCGATAGCGCAATCGGCAATATCGGTGAAATTCACATGTGCGGTGATATCCTGCAAACCCGGCAAAAAAAACGGTTCATCGTGTACATGGTGGCGGTAATGGCACATCAGCGTACCGCTGCTGCGTTGGGGATGGTAATACTCGCGCACGCCGAATCCATAATCGATGAACAGCATCGCGCCCTGTTCCAGCCGTTGCGCAAGGCTGTTGATCAGGCCGCGCGCGGCAAGGCAGATTTCGCTGACATAATCGTCCGGCACGACAATTGTTTCTGCGGCTGCGATGAGTGTCGCATCGCCGATCGCCCGTTCCTGCCAGGCAAAACCGTGCCCGTTCCACGTTACGCCACGCTCGGTAATGGCGCTGTCGCGCCAGTGCACCAGATGCACCGGCAGTGCATCGAGCACTTCGTTGGCGATAATTGCACCGCTGAATTGCTCCGGCAGAGCATCCAGCCATTGCACGCGGTTATGCAGATGCGGCAGGTGTTCGCGCAGCAGCGTCTGCTGGCGCGCGCGCAGATCAGCACTCACCTCAAGGATGAAGTAACTGTCCGGCAAACTGCCGAGCCGTTCCAGCTCGGCGAGCATATCCGCCGCCAACTTGCCGCTACCCGCCCCCAGTTCCAGCATATGCGGTGCACTGCAGGCCATTATTTCTGATGCCTGGCGTGCCAGCGTACGACCGAACAGCGATGAAAGTTCCGGGGCGGTGATGAAATCGCCCGCCGCGCCGAATTTCTGCGCGCCTGCCGTGTAATAACCCAGGCCTGGCGCATACAAAGCCAGTTCCATGTAACGCGCAAAAGAAATCCAGCCGCCTTGTGCGGCAATTTCGTGCCTGATGAATTCGACCAAGAGTGAGCTGTGCTGCGCGGCTTCCGTGCTGGGTATGGGTAGGGTAGCGTGCATGGTCAGGTATAATCGCAATAGAATCGGGTTCAGTGGCTGGCAAGTTTAATGGAGCATGCGATGCAGGGCAAAGTGATATTGGTGACGGGGGGAGCAAAACGCGTCGGCGCGGCGATCTGCCGCCGCCTGCATGCATCCGGTGCACGAATCGCAATACACTATCGCAGCTCGTCGGCAGAAGCGCTGAATTTGCGCGATGCGCTGAATGCGTTGCGTCCGGACAGCGCAGCGATATTTCAGGCTGACTTGCTCGACTCCAGTGTGCTGCCAGGCCTGGTGCGCGAAATTATCGCTCAATTCGGACAACTGGATGCGCTGGTCAATAACGCCTCCAGCTTCTACGCCACCCCGCTGGCCGACGTAGATCAGCAGCAGTGGAACGATTTGCTGGGCACCAACCTGAAAGCGCCGCTGTTCCTAGCGCAGGCGGCAGCCACTGAACTGCGCCGCCGCCATGGCTGCATCGTTAATATCGCCGACATCCACGCAGAACGTCCGATGCACGGCCATCTGCTATACAGTGTCGCCAAGGCTGGACTGGTGGCGCTGACCAAAGGGCTGGCGCAGGAACTCGCGCCGCAGGTGCGGGTCAATGCGATTGCCCCCGGCGTGATCATTTGGCCGGAAAGCGAGGCGTGGCTGGACGAGGAACAGCGCCGCAAAATTGTCGCGCACACGTTGCTCAAGCGCGAAGGCGAGCCGGACGACATCGCCAGAACGGCGCAATTTTTAATCGCAGAAGCCCCCTATGTCACCGGACAGATCATCGCGGTGGATGGCGGGCGCAGCGTCAACCTTTAATTATTTATGTTCTATTCCGGCTCATGCTCATCGTGCCTACCTTCACCCCAACCCTCCCCCTTGCAGGGGGAAGGCTAGGATGGGGGTAAAATCCCGGCGCTAACGAAACTCTTATTTTATGAACGACATCACATCAAATTTCGAGCGACACTCCAGCAACTTCAACCGCCTCAAGGGACGACTCGAGCATATGGTCGGCCAGGCCATCGCCGACTTCAACATGATCGAAGACGGCGACAGCGTGATGGTGTGCCTGTCCGGCGGCAAAGACTCCTACACGCTGCTGGATATCCTGCTCACCTTGCGCAAGCGTGCGCCGATCGATTTTCGCATCGTCGCAATGAACCTGGACCAGAAGCAACCCGGTTTCCCCGCCGATGTGCTGCCCAACTACCTTAAAAATATCGGCGTGGAATATCACATCGAAACGCAAGACACTTATTCCATCGTCAAGGAAAAAATTCCCGAGGGCAAGACCACCTGCTCGCTGTGTTCGCGGCTGCGGCGCGGCATCATCTACAAGGTGGCGGGCGAACTGGGCGCGAACAAGATTGCGCTGGGCCACCACCGCGACGACATGATAGAAACGCTGTTCCTGAATATGTTTTTCGGCGGCAAGCTCAAGGCGATGCCGCCCAAATTGGTCACCGACAAGGGCGACCACATCGTGATCCGACCGCTGGCCTATTGCGCCGAGAAAGACATCGCCCGCTATGCGCGCGGCATGGAGTTTCCTATCATCCCGTGCAACCTGTGCGGCTCGCAGGATAATCTGCAACGCCAGAACATCAAGGAAATGTTGACCACGTGGGAACGCGAATATCCGGGGCGCAGCCAGACGATCTTTACCGCGATGCAGAACGTCAAACCCTCGCATCTGCTGGATGGCGAGCTGTTCGATTTCAAGCATATCCGGATCGGCGCGAATGTGGCGGAAGGCGATACCGCATTCGATCTGGCCTTGTAGACATCAGGTCAGCTGCCACCCGCATATCCAGCCAGGCTGTTCGGGATGCATATCGATTGTGCTATGCTAACAATTATCAGTTTCCTTTTTTCAGGAGTGAGTTATGTTCTTGCGCCACATCGCTGTTATTGCATTATTGACCGCCAGCTCCACGGCCCTGGCAGACAAGGTCGATGTTACTCTGCGCGACACCAGCGCCCAATTCCAGTACAAATCCTCTTTGGGTCGCGATGCACTGGGTAAAACCGAATTTCACGCGGGCGTACTCTACGTCAATAAAAATAACATGATGACCGATATTGGTCTGATGGTTAAAGACGAACTGGGCGGCAATGCGCCGGGTTTTTCGGTTGGTGTCGGCTTAAAGGGCCTGGGCGCCAGAGTTACCGATGGCAATCCAACCGACAGCTGGGTTTCCGCGCTGGCACTGGGCGGGATGGTGCGTTACTCGCCTGCCCCGCGTGTGGGAATAGTCGGAGAAGTCTATTTTTCACCGAATGTCGTCACCTTTGGCGATGCCGACCGCTACGTGGAATCCGGCACCCGTGCGGAGTTTGAAATTATCCCGCAGGCGGTGATTTATGTCGGTTACCGGCGGATAGGATTCAATATCAAGAGCCAACCTTATGCCGTGCTTGATCAGGGTTTCACCCTGGGCGTCAGAATGTCGTTCTAGTCGAGGCGCTACGCCTGGCTTTGCAGCAAATATTCAGCCAGGCTGTACGGCGATCTTGAACACCGCCTTGCGGATTGCTCCCGTTCCAACCAGAGGTGCATGCGCGTCTTCGGGGAAGAAGATGCAGAAATGATCCGGCGGCACCGCGACCCATGATGCGGGCGCATCGTCGAAGAAACGGATATCCTTCTCCACGCTGTGCTCGCCGAGCGGATTGTAGCAATCCGCCAGCGGCTTCCAACCCATCCGCTCGTCTCCCTCCAGCACCAGCTGGATGTCGATGTAACGCCGATGCGCCTCCAGCTTCGCATGCTCCCAGGGCTTGCCCGGCGCACGCTCCACGATGACGAACAGCTCCTCCCCCAAGATTGGATAGCGCCCCGGCGCCAGCGCATATAGCTCGGTGGCGCGAATGTAATCAAAAGCCTTGGGGAATAGCGGATGCAGCGCGGCGTAGCGGGAAGCTTGGGAGAGGGAGGAAAGAATCATGTTATCAATCCGATTGAAAATTCACTTGGATTATACGCAATCGGATAGCCATTCACCCTTCGACAAGCTCAGGGCGAACGGCCTTGAAGGAAACTCAATGCTCATCCCCCGTTCGTCCTGAGCTGGTCGAAGGATGAGCGGGCGCGCCATCTTTATCAGAGCCTTTAGCCAAACGCGATACTTCAGCCCAATCGCCGCGCATCATGGCTTCCTTCTTCTTGCGGCTCCAGCCTTTAATTTGTTGCTCGGCGGCGAGAGCTTCTTCGCGGGTAGTGCATTCCTGATTGAACACCAATTCGACGGGAAACCGTGATGCGGTGTAACCACCGCACATGCCTTGCTGATGTTCGGCAATACGCTGTTCGAGGTTTTCGGTGTGGCCGGTGTAATACGAGCTGTCGGCACAACGCAGGATGTAAACCCAGAAGCTCATGTGCTTTCGCTCCGTTGTTGTTCACCCTTCGACAAGCTCATAACCAGCGACTTGGTCATCGTCTTTTGATGGCCTAGTCGAATGGCTAATAACTCCATCAGGGCGAACGGTTTGGTGGTTATCTGGCGGATTTACAAAAAAAGCGTCACCATCCCTTCGCCAGCTCGTCCAATAAAGGGATGCGCACATGGTGTGCCGCTACCGGGCGCGACTAAGAGTAATTTGTTTTCTAGGCCGTACATCAAGCCGCCTTCTTCAACCGCATCTCCAGCCGAATCTCCGCCGCCGCCAGCATGTTGACCAGCGTATCAATGGAGAACACATCCACCTTACCGCGCATCAGATCGGAGATGCGGGGCTGGGTAACGCCAAGGGTCTTGGCTGCTTCGGCCTGAGTCATGCCGCTGCTGCGGATGTATTCGGTGATGGCGCGCATCAGTTCGGCGCGAGCCCTCATGTTGGCGGCGTCGCCGGGCGTGTCTTCAATGGCATCCCATACGCTCTTGAACCGTTGTTTGCTCATTTCATACCTCGCATAAGTTCGTCATATCGTTTACTTGCCAGCGCGATGTCGTGCGCAGAAGTCTTCGGCGTTTTCTTTTGAAAGCAGTGCAGCACGTAAACTGCATCTTTCAGCTTGGCGATATAGATCACACGGAACGCACCCGCCTCATCCTGAATCCGGATTTCTTGCACGCCCGCCCCGACGGTTTTCATCGGTTTCCAGTCGTCCGCACCGTGTTGTACTTTATCTATCTGGTATCCTGCCGCGCGCCGCGCAGCAAGTGGAAAATCGCGCAAGTCACTCAACGAGCTGCCAAGGAACTCAACCGGTTTGGATTCTTTGTGCATAGCCGGATTATACACAATTTTGTATAAATGGGGCGGAGTGATGCGGAAGCCGTCATGCCAGCATAATGGGAATGTCGTTAGGTGTGTGTTAGATAAACCTCGCCACCATGCCCTTGGCCAGCTCACCCTGCAACGGGATCTGCACGCGATGGCCGCTGCCTGGGGCGGTGGTGAGCGCTTCGCCCAGCAGGCTCTTCATCTCGTTCAACACGACGATGTGATTGCCTGAAGGGTGGATAATTTCCAGCCGGTCGCCGACCTGGAATTTATTCTTCACGTCGATCTCGGCCATGCCGTTGGCGCAACTAACGATGTCGCCGACATACTGCTGGCGGGTGCTCTCCGAGTGGCCGCGCATGTAGTTCTGCTGTTCGTGGGTGTGATGGCGTTCATAGAAGCCGTCGGTGTAGCCGCGGTTCGCCAGCGCATCCAGCGCGCCCAGCAGGCTCAAGTTGAACGGACGGCCGGCGACCGCATCGTCGATCGCCTGACGGTACACTTGCGCGGTGCGCGCGACATAGTAGATCGACTTGGTGCGGCCCTCGACCTTGAGCGAATCTATGCCGATCTTCACCAGCCGCTCGACGTGTTCCACTGCGCGCAGGTCCTTGGAGTTCATGATGTAAGTGCCGTGCTCGTCTTCCAGCACCGGCATCAATTCGCCGGGATGATCCTGGCGCGAGATCACGTACACGCGGTCGGCCAGCGGATGGCGCGGCTGGCTGCCGCAGTCGGACAGTGCGCTTTGACCCAGAGCCTTGTCGAAGTCGAAATCAATTTTCTGGATGTCGCCCGTGCCGTTCTCCTCGGCGTTATCAACCTTGTAATCCCAGCGGCAGGAGTTGGTACAGGTGCCCTGGTTCGCATCGCGGTGGTTGAAGTAGCCGGACAACAAACAGCGCCCGGAATAGGCGATGCACAGCGCGCCGTGCACGAATACCTCCAGTTCCATGTCCGGGCATTGCTGGCGTATTTCCTCGATCTCGTCCAGCGACAGCTCGCGGGAAAGAATCACGCGCGACAGTCCCAACGATTTCCAGAATTTCACCGCCGCATAGTTGACGGTGTTGGCCTGCACAGACAGATGCACATCAATTTCCGGCCAGCGCTCGCGCACCATCGCGATCAGGCCCGGATCGGCCATGATCAACGCATCGGGCTTCATCGCGATGACCGGCTCCATATCCGCCATATAGGTCTTGACCTTGGCGTTGTGCGGCATCAGGTTGCTGGCGACGAACAACTTCTTGCCCAGCGCATGCGCCTCCTGAATACCGATCTGCAATTCGTCCAATTGGAATTCGTTGTTGCGCGCGCGCAGGGAATAGCGCGGTTGCCCCGCGTACACCGCGTCCGCGCCGAAGGCGTAGGCGCTGCGCATCTTGTCCAGCGTACCTGCCGGCAACAACAATTCCGGTGCGCGTAACTGATTCATCGCGGCAGCCCCAGACGTTGCCAGATCGCCAGCGTGGGCGCGGCCTGGTTCAGTGTGTAAAAATGCAGGCCGGGCGCGCCGCCCTTGAGCAGGCGTTCGCACATTGAGCTGACCACATCCAGCGCAAACGCCTGCACCGATGCGCTATCGTCGCCATAGCCTTCCAGCGTGCGGCGCATCCAGCGTGGAATCTCGGCACCGCAGGCATCTGAAAATCGCGCCAGTTGCGCGAATTTCACGATGGGCATGATGCCCGGCACTATCGGTGTCGTGACACCCAGCTTGCGGCACTCATCGACGAAATAAAAATAACTGTCGGCATTATAAAAATACTGGGTGATCGCGGAATTCGCCCCTGCTGAAACTTTGCGCTTGAAGTTGAGCATGTCGTCGTGTGCAGATTTTGCCTGCGGATGAAATTCCGGATAGGCCGCCACTTCGATGTGAAAGTGATCGCCGGTCTGGGCGCGGATGAACGACACCAGTTCGTTGGCATACTGGAATTCGCCTATGCTCCCCATGCCGGATGGCAAGTCGCCGCGCAGCGCCACGATGCGTTTGACGCCCATGTCCTTGTAGCTGTTTAACATGCTGCGAATACTGTCCCGCGTGGCGCCTATGCACGACAGGTGCGGCGCGGCGCTATAGCCCTCGGCCTTGATCTGCCTTATGGTTTCCAGCGTGCGATCCTGAGTGGAGCCGCCCGCGCCGAAGGTCACCGAAAAAAATTCCGGCTTGCACAGCGCCAGTTGCTGGCGCGTGGCTGCGAGCTTTTCCACGCCCTCCGGAGTTTGTGGCGGAAAAAATTCAAAACTGAAAAGTTGTTTACTCATGTCACTCTCATTTCTGGTGTGGCCTCATTAATTGTGCGGCTGCTGCAGACAGCGCCCAGGTAAAAATACTGTACAACACTGCGCCCCATACGCCATGCCAGAAGCTGTCCACGACAAAGCCGCGCAACACCGAGCCGACCAGCCAGAACAGCGTGCCGTTGATGACAAAGATGAACATGCCCAAAGTGACCAGCGTGACCGGCAAGGTGAGCAACAGCAGCAAGGGGCGAATCAGGGTATTGACCAGCCCGAGAAAAAACGCCGCGATCAGCGCCGCAGTAAAACCATCGACATGGATGCCGGGCACGAAGTTCGCCACAGCAATCAGCGCGAGTGCATTGAGTACCCAGATCAACAGTAACTCGAATTGCAGTTTCATTTACGCTTCCTTTTACTTGCTTTGACAACCTGCGCGCGCAATGCAGCGCCATATGCTGACTGGCACCATCCACTCATTTCGGCTGGCGATTCCAGGCTGCCCCCAGGGGCAGACCAATACGATAGCTGGACGTTCCGTGATTTGCTGACATAAACGAACGGATGGCTGTCCATCCGTTCGAATTGCGCCACGCTGTCTTTGTCGGTCTTGAAGAACAGCTCATCATCGACAATCAACGCGAACATCAATCCTTCGCGGTACAGGCCATAGCCGCCGAACATCCTGCGCGCCGATACCGGCGCCCAGCCAGCCATGAGCTCCACTGCGTAATCGACGAACTCATTACGAATGGAGCTCATGTCGTCCTGCTAGTAGCGGTAGTGTTCCGACTTGTACGGACCTTGCTTGGGCACGTTGATGTAGGCGGCCTGCTGGTCGGTAAGTTCCGACAGCTGTGCGTTCAGTGTCTTCAATTGCAAACGCGCGACCTTCTCGTCCAGATGTTTTGGCAGGGTGTACACGCCCACCGGATACTTGTTGCTGCCCTTCACCGACTCGGTCCACAGCTCGATCTGAGCGATGGTCTGGTTGGCAAACGATGAAGACATCACGTAGGACGGGTGGCCGGTGCCGCAACCCAGGTTCACCAGGCGCCCCTTGGCCAGCAGGATGATACGCTTCCCATCCGGGAAGATCACATGATCGACCTGCGGCTTGATCTCTTCCCACTGATATTTCTCCAGCGAGGCGACATCGATCTCGTTGTCGAAATGGCCGATGTTGCACACGATGGCCTGGTTCTTCATCTTGATCATGTGATCGTGCGTAATCACATGGAAGTTGCCGGTCGTGGTCACGAAGATGTCGGCCTTGTCGGCGGCATATTCCATCGTCACCACGCGATAGCCTTCCATCGCGGCCTGCAGCGCGCAGATGGGGTCGATCTCGGTTACCCACACCTGCGCGGACAGCGCGCGCATGGCTTGAGCAGAGCCCTTGCCCACGTCGCCGTAGCCGCAGATCACCGCGACCTTGCCGGCGATCATCACGTCGGTCGCGCGCTTGATGCCGTCCACCAGCGATTCGCGGCAGCCATACAGGTTGTCGAACTTGGACTTGGTCACCGAATCGTTGACGTTGATGCCGGGGAATTTCAATTCACCGCGCGCATGCATCTGGTACAGACGATGCACGCCGGTGGTGGTCTCTTCGGTCACACCCTTCACGGCGGCAAGGCGCTTGGAATACCAGGTCTTGTCTTGTGCCAGCTTGGCTTTGATCGAGGCGAACAAACAAGTTTCTTCTTCTGAAGTTGGACTGGAAATCAGCGACGCGTCTTTCTCGGCGCGTGCGCCCAGATGCAACAGCAGCGTGGCATCGCCGCCGTCGTCGAGGATCATGTTGGTCAAACCACCATCAGCCCATTCGAAGATGCGGTGCGTGTAGTCCCAGTATTCGGTCAGCGTTTCGCCCTTGACCGCGAACACCGGAATGCCGTCGGCGGCAATCGCCGCAGCCGCGTGATCCTGGGTCGAGAAGATGTTGCAGGAAGCCCAGCGGATTTCCGCGCCCAGCGCCTTCAGCGTCTCGATCAGCACGGCGGTCTGGATGGTCATGTGCAGCGAACCGGTGATGCGCGCACCTTTCAGCGGCTGGCTCCTGGCGAATTCTTCGCGGATCGCCATCAGGCCCGGCATTTCGGTTTCGGCGATGGCGATTTCGCGGCGGCCCCATGCGGCCAGGTTGATGTCGGCGATGACGTAATCTTTTGCAATCGTGTTCATAAGCAACTCCATTCATAAGTGGTTAATGAATGGGTGCAGTTGAAACGTTATATCGCTGACCCCGAGCCTGACGGAGGACTGATGTCCAGCCCCGCTGCAGCACCCCTCGGAGGGCGCGGATTATAAACGTAAAAAGAATTTCTTGCTGAAGGGAAACTTGACTACCAAACCGTTGCGGCTATACCGCTCCATAATTCGTGGATGTCACGGATATCCCACTTGACGGGGTCTTCGTGCGAAACAATCTTTTCCTTGCACGCAGGCTTGGATAAATCAATTATTTCCGGGATTATCCGACCATTGGATTTGATCGAAAAGAACACTTTAACGATAGGGGTCAACAGTGATTTTTCGGATTGCTCGATGATCACTGCCAGGCGGTTTGAGCTTAACTTCACCATTGAACCGATCGGATAAATCCCCATGTTTTTGACAAATGCCTGAAAAATGGCAGGATCGAAGTGCCCCTTCCATTCCGCCATTTTACGGATAGATTCGGCGGGCTCCCAGCCGTTTTTATAGGGACGATTGGAGGTGATTGCGTCATACACATCGCACACCGCACCCATCTTGGCATACAGGCTGATCTGCCCATCCGCAAGCCGCTCCGGATAACCGCTGCCGTCCATTTTCTCATGGTGATGCAAACCCACATCCAGCGCCATCTCACAAACATCGCTGCCCGCCAGCAGCATTTTGTGCCCCTCGACCGGATGGCTTTTGACAATTTCAAATTCGGCATCGGTCAACTTGCCCGGCTTGTTGAGGATACTCGGCGATATCATCATCTTGCCAATATCGTGCAGCAAACCCGCCAGCCCGGCATCGCGGACTTTCTCATTGCTCAACCCCAGTTGCCGCCCCAATGACACCATCAATGCGCATACCGCCACCGAGTGCATATAGGTGTAATCGTCCTTGTCTTTCAGGCGGGCCAATCCGATCAGCGCGCCGGGATTGCGCATCACCGACGTGGATATTTCATCGACGATAGGCAGCGCATCGTTGCCGCTCAGGGCCTTGCCCATGCGCGCTTCGTGAAACATTGAGGTGACCGCTTGCTTGGATTTGGCGCAAATCTTGACGGCTCGTTCAGCCTCCTGTGCGGTGTCGACGCGTCGGATTATTTTACCGGGCGTGTCGGCCTGCTCCAGTGTGGCCTCAACTTCCGCGGCAATTGTTTCTTCTTGCTGCCCGTCCTGGACACCCAGCCCCTTGGCATCATCTATCCATACTTCCCTGATGCCGGTAGCCAGGATGGCTTCCATATCTTTTGGATTGTCCAGCAGGAATGCCCCGCGCCAGAACGGATGATCCATCCACGAGCCGCAAAACTCGTTGATGTACATGCCCAGCACCAGTTGCTTTATCTCGATACGTTTCAGCATTTCCTGCAAAATCACTTGAAGACGCCTGGATTCTAACCGAAAAAAAGCCGCCCCATACAACATAAGGGACGGCTTGGTTTTGTTGCCTTTTCTGTATTGTGGCTACGCCGGTTTGCACATCCTTCATATCCGCGTAGCGGATGTGAGCCTGCGCCGAAACACGGATAAGCGCCGTAGGCGTGGCCTTACAGGCCAGCGTCAGCGCGCAGCGCTGCCGTAACCCCAACCGAACCTGCCTGTGTTTTGGCTACGGCCGCCCCTTCGGGACTTAACTTGCGTCGCAAGTTAGCCTGCGCCGAAACACGGATAAGCGCCGCTGGCGTGGCCTTACAGGCCAGCGTCAGCGCGCAGCGCTGCCGTAACCCCAACCGAACCTGCCTGTGTTTTGGCTACGGCCGCCCTTCGGGACTTAACTTGCATCGCAAGTAGCCTGCGCCGAAACACGGATAAGCGCCGTAGGCGTGGCCTTACAGGCCAGCGTCAGCGCGCAGCGCTGCCGTAACCCCAACCGAACCTGTCTGTGTTTTGGCTACGGCCGCCCTTCGGGACTTAACTTGCGTCGCAAGTTAGCCTGCGCCGAAACACGGATAAGCGCCGCTGGCGTGGCCTTACAGGCCAGCGTCAGCGCGTAGCGCTGCCGCCTTATCCGTGTTTTCCCATGTAAACCCTGGCTCCTCGCGGCCGAAGTGGCCGTAGGCGGCGGTGTTTTCGTATATCGGGCGCAGCAGGTCCAGCATTTGCACGATGCCCTTGGGACGCAGATCGAAATGGCGCAACACCAGCTCGGTCAGCTTCTCATTGGAAATCTTGCCCGTGCCGAATGTGTCCACCATTACGCTGGTCGGCTTGGCCACGCCGATCGCATAGGATACCTGCACCAGGCACTTGGTCGCCAGACCGGCAGCCACTATATTCTTGGCGACATAACGACCGGCATACGCTGCCGAGCGATCCACCTTGGATGGATCCTTGCCGGAGAATGCGCCGCCGCCGTGCGGGGCAGCCCCGCCGTAGGTATCGACGATAATCTTGCGCCCGGTCAGGCCGCAATCGCCCTGCGGGCCGCCGATCACAAAGCGTCCGGTCGGATTGACCAGATAGTTGATGTTGCCCTTCATCAATTCTTTCGGCAGCATCGGCTTGATGATCTCTTCGATCGCCGCCTCGCGGATTTGCGCCAGCGTCATTTCCGGCGCGTGCTGGGTGGAGAGCACCACGGTGTCTATGGAGTGCGGCTTGCCATCCAGATAACGTATCGTAACCTGCGATTTCGCATCCGGGCGCAGCCAGGGCAAACGTCCGTCGTGGCGAAGTTCCGCCTGACGTTCAACCACACGGTGCGCCAGGTAAATCGCCAGCGGCATCAGGGTTGGCGTTTCATCGCAGGCATAGCCGAACATCAGGCCCTGATCGCCCGCACCCTGATTCAGGAAGTCGTCGGAAGCGCGATCCACGCCCTGCGCGATGTCCGGGCTTTGCTTGTCGTAAGCCACCAGCACCGCACAGCCCTTGTAGTCGATACCATAGTCGGTGTTGTCGTAACCGATACGCTTGATCGTGTTGCGAGCCACCTGGATGTAGTCCACATTCGCGGTGGTGGTGATTTCGCCGGCCAGCACCACCAGCCCGGTGTTGGTCAGGGTCTCTGCCGCAACACGCGCATACGGGTCTTGCGCTAGAATAGCGTCCAGAATGGCATCGGAAATCTGATCTGCTACTTTATCCGGATGACCTTCGGATACCGACTCGGACGTAAACAAGAAATCGCTCATGGCTCTCCACTCAATCAAGTAAAAAATTAAAGGCGCGCATTGTAGCAAATTGCCCGCCTTATTGCAGATGACCTCTTTCCTGTTCAAATTGATCTTCAGCCTGCTGGCAAGCTTGCCGCTCCGCTGGCTGCACGGCCTGGGCGCGCTGCTCGGTCGCCTCACGTTCGCAATATCCAAGCCGTATGCGGCTCGCACCGAGGAAAACCTGCGCCAGTCGCGTCTCGCGTCGGATCAGCAACACTATGCCAGCCTGCTCAAGCAGACCATAGACGAGGCCGGCAAGAGCATCGTCGAATTGCCCTGGGTATGGAGCCGCCCCCTCGACCAGGTGTGTGCCACGGTGAAGAGCTGCGATGGCTGGGAGCACATCGAGGCCGCGCAGGCGCGGGGAAAGGGCATCATCCTGCTCACCCCGCATTGGGGCTGCTTTGAGGTGGTCGGGCTCTACGTCGGCCAGCGCCTGCCACTGACGTGTCTATACCGATCGCCCAAGCAAGCCTGGCTGGAGAAAATCATGAGGGGCGGGCGCGAGCGCGGACTGGCACGCCTGGCCACCGCCGACATCAGCGGCGTGCGGGTTTTGTTCAAGGCGCTCAAACGAGGCGAGGCGATAGGCTTGTTGCCCGACCAGGTACCCAGCCAGGGCGAGGGCGAGTGGGTGGATTTTTTTTCGCGCCCCGCTTACACGATGACACTGAGTGGCCGATTGGCACAGACCAGTGGCGCGACGGTGCTACTGTCCTTTGCCGAGCGATTACCGCATGGCTCAGGCTATGCATTGCGCTTCGAGCCTTTGGCGCTGGATTTTTCCCAACCGGTGCCCGCGCAAATCAATGCTGCGCTGGAACGCGTAATCGCGATTTCACCCGCGCAATACCTGTGGAGTTACAACCGCTACAAGGTGCCTGGCGGCGTGATGCCGCCAGGCACCCTCAAGGAGCAATGATGCTGGTACGCTTAGGCGTTTTTATTTTCTGGCTGATCCATTTTCTGCCGTTTCGCATCATCGTCGCCATCGGCAATGGCCTGGGCGCCGTGCTGTATCCGCTCGCCACCGAGCGCCGCAACGTGGGTGACATCAATCTGAAATTGTGCTTTCCGCAGATGAACGAGGAGGAGCGCGAAAAAATGTTGCGCGCCCATTTCAAGTTATTCTGTCGCGGCCTGATCGAACGCAGCATCCTGTGGTGGTCCAGTGCTGAACGTATTCGCTGCCTGATCCGCGTCGAAGGGCTGGAACACTTCGAGGCGATCAAGGGCCAGCCCGCGATCCTGCTCACGCCGCACTTCGTCGGCATGGACGCGGGCGGCCAATGGATCGCGCAACACATAGACACGGTGTGCATGTACGCCAACCAGAAGAATGTTTATTTGACCAAGCTGCTGCTGGAGAAGCGCGCCCGTTTCCGCAACCAGCACCTCTATTCGCGCCAGCAGGGGCTGCGCCCGATACTGAAAGGCATGCGCGCGGGCATGCCTTTCATCTATCCGCCCGATCAGGATCAGGGCGTGAAAGACGGCGCTTTCATCCCATTTTTCGGCGTGCCCGCCGCGACGATGACCTCGGTGCCGCGCATCGCACAGATGACCGGAGCGAAGGTCGTGCCCAGCATCACCCGCGTGCTGCCAGACGCTCAGGGCTATGTGTTGACCTTCTATCCGGCCTGGGAGAATTATCCCAGCGGGGATGACATCGCAGATGCGCGCCGCATGAATGAATTTCTTGAACAGCGTATCCTGGAAATGCCGGAGCAGTATTTCTGGTTGCATAAGCGCTTCAAGACTCGCCCGGAAGGCGAGCCTAACTTCTATTGAAGCTCATCCGCAGATTACGCCAATGATTAGCACAGATTTTCGCCCGACCAAATCTGTGCGAATCTGTGTAATCTGCGGACAATTGCTTATGGTTTGGAGATAACCACTATGAAATATCACGACCTGCGCGACTTCATCGCACAACTGGAAAAACAGGGCGAGCTCAAGCGCGTAACCGTGCCTGTATCCACGCGCCTGGAGATGACGGAAATCTGCGACCGCGTGTTGCGCGCACAAGGCCCGGCCATCCTGTTTGAGAATCCAAAAGATCACAACATGCCCGTGCTTGCCAACCTGTTCGGCACGCCACGCCGCGTGGCGCTGGGCATGGGAGAGGAGAATATCGAAGCATTGCGCGAAGTCGGCAAGCTGCTCGCCTACCTGAAGGAACCGGAGCCGCCCAAGGGCCTGAAGGATGCCTGGGAAAAATGGCCTGTGCTCAAGCAGGTGCTCACGATGTCGCCCAAGGTGCTGTCTTCCGCGCCTTGCCAGGAAATTGTATGGGAAGGCAAGGATGTCGATTTGGGCAAACTACCTGTCCAGCATTGCTGGCCCGGCGATATTGCACCGCTGATCACCTGGGGATTGGTGGTGACGAGAGGTCCGAACAAATCACGCCAGAATCTCGGCATCTATCGCCAACAGGTGATCGCGCCTAACAAAGTCATCATGCGCTGGCTCGCGCATCGCGGCGGCGCGCTGGATTTTCGCGACCACTGCGAAAAACACCCCGGCCTGCCCTTCCCGATTTCGGTCGTGATCGGCGCCGATCCGGCGACCATCCTCGGCGCGGTGACGCCGGTGCCGGATTCGCTATCCGAATACCAGTTCGCCGGCTTGCTCAGAGGCAGCAAGACCGAGCTGGTAAGGTGCATAGGCTCAGACCTGCAAGTGCCCGCATCTGCCGAGATCGTGCTGGAAGGCGTGATCCATCCCGGCGAGACGGCTCTCGAAGGGCCGTATGGCGACCACACCGGCTATTACAACGAGCAAGACCAATTCCCGGTGTTCACGATAGAACGCATCACGATGCGGCGCGACCCTATCTATCACAGCACCTATACCGGCAAACCGCCCGATGAACCCGCAATGCTGGGCGTGGCGCTGAACGAGGTGTTCGTGCCGCTGCTGCAAAAACAATTCCCCGAAATCACGGATTTTTATCTGCCGCCCGAAGGCTGTTCGTATCGCATGGCAGTAGTCAGCATCAAGAAACAATACGCCGGACACGCCAAGCGCGTGATGTTCGGCATCTGGAGCTTCCTGCGCCAATTCATGTACACCAAGTTCATCATCGTGGTGGACGAAGACATCGCGATACGCTCTTGGCCCGAAGTCATCTGGGCGATCACCACCCGCGTCGATCCGGTGCGCGACACGCTGCTGGTAGAGAATACGCCCATCGATTATCTCGATTTCGCCAGTCCGGTGTCCGGGCTCGGCGGCAAGATGGGGCTGGATGCAACCAACAAATGGCCTGGGGAGACACAGCGTGAGTGGGGCACGCCCATCGTGATGGATGCTGCGGTCAAAGCAAAGGTGGATGAGATGTGGGCGAATCTGGGATTGTAGTCGGCGCAATTTACTTGTTGTATAAACCCTACATCCATCCCGAATGACATTGACGGCAACCTTGTTTGTGTAGAGAATCTTCCACGCTCTGTTAATCCTCGCATTTACACGATAACAGGTGTGGGCGGCTGCCCATGCAAGTTCCGGGCAGTTATTTTGCAACATTAATTACGGGAGTTAGAAAATGAAAAAAATAATTTTGGCAGGCACGGCATTGACTTTAGCCATGGCGGCAGGAAGCGCGGCCGCAGCACCGGCTGCCGGTACTTTTGGCCTTAACGTAGACCTTAATTCCGACTTTAAAGTTACCGGGAAGTATTTTGTTGCGAAAGATATGGCGGTGCTGGGCGGCCTGGGTTTGAGTATTCGCGACAATGGATCAGCCGCAAATTCAAAAAGCACTGATATCGGATTCATGTTCGGTGCCAGAAAATATTTGAAGACGGATGATTTCGCGCCCTTTATTGGCGGTCGCCTTACCTACTCGACGACAAGGGATGTACCAACAGGCGGCACTGAATATACCGACTTTGGCATAGGCTTCGAGACTGGTGCAGAATATTTTCTGGGCAAACAGTTCAGCCTGGAGGGCAAGGTAGGCTTTGGTTACGCATCGCATGAATTCAAAACAGTAGGCGCAGCGACCTCAACAAAGATGACTGCATTGGGTTCAAGCACTGCGGCACTGAGCGCCAACTTCTACTTCTAAGCGTAAGCGAATCGTTGCAATTCGCTTGCAAATATCGATGCAGCCGGATTAAAGCCCGGCTGTTTTTTCAGTATTTGATGTTGAGCCCTAATGTCAGGCCGCCGAAGTTATTGTAGCTACCATCGAAATCCCATTCCGGCGACAGTTCATATCGACCGCCAAAGGTAAGATATAAGCCCCCGCTGACGGGTGGTGAAACTATCGCGCCGGGACCGCTGAAAACCGCGCTGACCGTATGCAAACCCAAACCCGCATAGGGATGAATTTTCCTGTTGGAGATTTTGAGCTCCTTGGAAAAATCGTATAGCCCCGCAACACCAAATGCCGTATAGCTATAGGTGTAGGCGCCCCAAGGGTTGCCGTAATAGTAGGTTCTCGAATAATTTTTCAAGAAGAGTTGCACCGATACCGGTTTGGGGATGTTGAATTCGCCCTGAATTCCCCATGCGTTATCGAGGCTGAAGTTGAAGCCCACATTGCCAGCGGATTTCTCGGCTGCAAACGCAGGCGTTATCAGCGCTGCGGAAAACAAGCAAATTGCGGCAATTTTTTTCATGGGTTTACCCTGGTGAATCATCGACGGAACACGTATTACCGCTTCATCACGCCTGAGAGACATCACATCTTGGGCAATGTCACACCGACCTGCCCCTGATACTTGCCGCCCCTGTCCTTGTAGGACGTTTCGCAGATTTCATCACCCTCGAAGAACAGCACCTGCGCCACGCCTTCATTGGCGTAAATCTTGGCGGGCAGCGGCGTGGTATTGGAGAACTCCAGCGTCACATACCCTTCCCACTCAGGCTCGAACGGCGTGACGTTGACGATGATGCCGCAGCGCGCATAAGTGGACTTCCCCAAACAAATGGTCAGCACACTGCGCGGAATCCTGAAGTATTCGACCGTACGCGCAAGCGCAAAGGAGTTAGGCGGGATGATGCAGTAATCAGCATTGACCTCGACGAAGGAACTCGGATCAAAGTTCTTCGGATCGACGATGGTGCTGTTGATATTGGTGAACAGCTTGAATTCGTTCGAGCAACGGATATCGTAGCCATAGCTCGATGTACCATAGGAGACGATGCGCTTGCCGTTGATCTCCTTCACCTGATTCGGCTCGAACGGGTCTATCATGCCGTGTTGCTCCGCCATCCGGCGTATCCATTTGTCTGACTTGATGCTCATAAACTCGGGTGCAAGGCACAAGATACAAGACTCAAGGATTTTCCTTGCGCCTTGCGCCTTGCGCCTTGCACCTTGCTCCTCTCGATTAATGTCCTAAAAACGGCAATTCTAACCAATTCGCCGCTGTCGCGCGCGATTTGCTAAAATCCGCGCCTTTATCGCGTTTTACCCGGTTCATCATGTCCAAAAGAAAAATTCTCGTCACCTCCGCGCTGCCCTACGCCAACGGCAGCATCCACTTAGGCCATCTGGTCGAATACATCCAGACCGACATCTGGGTGCGCTTCCAGAAGATGCAAGGGAACGAGTGCCACTACGTGTGCGCCGACGATACCCACGGCACGCCCATCATGCTGCGCGCGGAGAAGGAAGGCATCACCCCGGAACAGCTGATCGACCGTGTCTGGCACGAGCACAAGGCGGACTTCGACGGTTTCCACGTCGCGTTCGACCACTACGGCAGCACCAACAGCAACGAGACCAAGGAATATTCTCAGGCTATCTACCGCAAGCTCAAGGCCGAGAACCTGATCGAGGTGCGCTCGGTTGAACAATTTTACGACCCGGTCAAGGAAATGTTCCTGCCGGATCGTTTCATCAAGGGCGAATGCCCCAAGTGCCACGCCAAGGATCAGTACGGCGACAACTGCGAGGCCTGCGGCACCACTTACGCACCCACCGAGCTGATCAACCCGTATTCCGCCGTGTCCGGGGCACAACCGGAGCGGCGCAATTCCGACCACTACTTCTTCAAGTTGTCAGATCCGCGCTGCCAGCAGTTCCTGCGCGAGTGGACACGAGGCGGTTCGCTGCAAGCCGAAGCCGCCAACAAGATGCAGGAATGGCTGGGCGCCGAAAGCGAAAACAAATTATCCGACTGGGACATCTCGCGCGATGCGCCGTATTTCGGCTTCGAGATACCCGATGCGCCGGGCAAATATTTCTATGTGTGGCTGGATGCGCCGGTGGGTTACATGGGCAGCTTCAAGAAGCTGTGCAATCTCAGGAACGAGGATCGAGGAGCGAGGATTGAGCCACCCTTGGATTTCGACGAGTTCTGGAAAACCGACTCCAAGACCGAGCTGTATCACTTCATCGGCAAAGACATCTTGTATTTTCACGCGCTGTTCTGGCCTGCGATGCTGCAGCACGCCGGTTTCCGCACGCCAACCAAGCTGTTCGCACACGGCTTCCTCACCGTCAACGGCGAGAAGATGAGCAAGTCGCGCGGCACTTTCATCACCGCAGAAAGCTATCTCAAGCAGGGGCTCAACCCGGAGTATCTGCGTTACTACTACGCCGCCAAGCTGAATGGCACGATGGAAGACCTCGACCTTAACCTTGAGGATTTTGTCGCGAAGGTGAACAGCGATCTGATTGGCAAGTACATCAACATCGCGAGCCGGTGTGCGGGTTTCTTAACAAAGAAATTCGATGGAAAAGTACTTCCGTTAGCTGGCAACACATTATCCCCGAGAGAAGAGAAGACTGAATCGGAGTTACTTGAAGCAGGAGACGAAATTGCTCGCGCTTATGAAGATCGAGACTACAGTCGCGCAATAAGAAAAATTATGTCGCTTGCCGACATTGCTAATCAATATGTGAATGATCTTAAACCATGGGAACTTGCAAAACTTGAAGGCCAAGAAGCTAAGCTTCACTTGGTGTGTAGTTCAGCCATGAAGTATTTCGCGATTTTGACAGCTTATCTAAAGCCTATACTCCCGACCTTAGCAGAACAGGTTGAGAAAAATCTTTTCGGAGTGCAATTTACTTGGAGCAACTTATCCTCGCTCCCCCTCGAAAAAATTCAACCATACCAACACCTGATGAGCCGAGTTGACCAAAAACAAATAGACGCGATGATCGAAGCCAACAAACAAACCTTGGCGCCTGCCACAGATACTCATTCACAAGTGCGCCATGCCGAAGCGCAGCAGCATGCAATTACCCCCATTGCCGAAACCATCGGCATCGACGACTTCAGCAAAATCGATCTGCGCGTGGCGAAGATCGTCAATGCCGAGCATGTCGAATGCGCGGAGAAGTTGTTGAAGCTGACGCTGGACATCGGCGAGGAAAAGCCGCGCACGGTGTTTGCGGGCATCAAGTCGGCTTACGATCCGGAGAAACTGAAGGGGCGCATGACGGTGATGGTCGCCAACCTCGCACCGCGCAAGATGAAGTTCGGCATGTCGGAAGGCATGGTGCTGGCGGCTTCGGGAGAAGCGCCCGGATTGTTCATTCTCAGCCCGGATGACGGCGCGCAACCGGGAATGCGTATCAAATAAATCCGTTGTAGATTATCTTCACGTTATCCTCCTGCAACAACGCACGCAAATCGCGGAGCAAGTCGTCATGCAGCGTCACCTGCCAGTCCTCGCCCAGGCGTAGCTGGCAGCTTGCGTCGTTGTTGCGGTAATAGATTTGCACCGGACATTTTCCGTCGCGGTACGGCGCGAATAATTTTTTGAGCTGCGCTATGCTGGCATTGCCGTTGCAGCGCAAAGACAATTGCTGCGCGAAGTTCGAACGCGCCGAGGCGAAGTCGAACAATTCCTCGCCGCTGACGCGCACATTCCCGGAGTATTCGTCCAGGCTGGCGCGGCCACGCACCACCAGCAATTCATCCTCTTTTATCCACGGACGGCTGGTCTCGTAGATTTCATTGAACACCGTCAGCTCAATCTGCGCGCTGCCATCATCCAGCGTGACGACCGCCATGCGGCCACGCCGCGTCTGCTGTATGCGCACCCCGGCGACGATCCCGGCCAGTGCAACCGCCACGCCACGCCGCGAAGCATGCCGGGCACCACCCACAGAGCCGTTCACCTGATTGATGAATTGCGGGGTGAGGTCGCTCAATTTCACCTTGATGAAGTTGGCCAATTCCTCGGCATATTCCTGATAAGGATGGCCGCCCAGATAAAATCCCAGGCTGGATTTTTCGTGCGCGAGCTGTTCGCGCAGGCGCCAGCGCGGCACATCGGCATATTTCACCGCCAGCGCGACATCCGCCTCGTCGTGCCCGAACAGGCTGTTCTGGTTTGCCGCACGCGACTGCTGGTCGGCACTCGACAGGGCCGCGTCCAGACTGGCCATCAAACTGGCGCGATGGTCGTTGAGGCGGTCGAACGCGCCCGCGCGTATCAAGGCTTCTATTGTGCGCCGGTTGACGATGCGTTTGTCCACGCGCCTGCAAAAATCGAACAGGTCCTTGAACGCGCCCTGCTCGCGCGCCCTGACAATGCTGGCAATGGCCGCCTCGCCGGTTCCCTTGATCGCACCCAGACCGTAGGCGATGGTAGTCTCGTCCACCGGCGAAAATGCATAGCCGGAACTATTGACGTCCGGCAGCAACACGCGAATGTTCTGTTGCAGCGTATCGACATAGAAGGTGCGTACTTTTTCGGTGTTATCCAGATCACCCGACAGCGTGGCCGCCATGAACGAGGCCGGATGATGCGCCTTGAGATAAGCTGTCTGATAGGCCACCAGCGCGTAGGCTGCGGCATGTGATTTATTGAAGCCGTATCCGGCAAACTTCTCCATCAAGTCGAACAAGTTGCCGGCCAGCTCCTTGGTCGTGCCGTTCTGAAGCGCGCCCGAAATAAATATTTCGCGCTGCTGCGCCATCTCCTCGACGTTCTTTTTGCCCATCGCGCGGCGCAACAGATCGGCTCCGCCCAGGCTGTATCCGCCTACCAGCTGGGCCATCTGCATCACCTGCTCCTGATAGACCATGATGCCGTAGGTCTCGCGCAGCACCGGCTCGACAGCCGGGTGCGGGTAGTCGAATTTTTCGCCGTGCTTGCGCCGCACAAAATCCGGAATCAGATCCATCGGGCCGGGACGGTACAGCGCGACCAGCGCAATGATGTCCTCAAAACGATTGGGCTTGGCCTGCTTCAGCATGTCTTTCATGCCGCGCGATTCCAGCTGGAACACCGCTGTGGTATTTGCCTTCGCCAGCAAATCGTAGGTCGCGGCGTCGTCCAGCGGCAGCGTTTCCAACGTAAAGGATTGAGGATTGAGGATTGAGGATTGGGTTAGCCCTGCACCTTGCTTTTCGCTGCCCCCCCTATCCTCAATCCCCGCTCCGCGTTCCCGAAGTCTCTTAACATGGCGCATCGCCCAATCGAGTATCGTCAGCGTGCGCAGGCCCAGAAAGTCGAACTTCACCAGGCCTATCGCCTCGACATCGTCCTTGTCGAACTGGCTGACCACGCTGGTGCCGCTGTCGGCACAATACAGAGGGCAGAAGTCGGTGAGTTGTCCGGGCGCGATCAGCACGCCGCCAGCATGCATGCCGACGTTGCGCGTCAAATCTTCCAGACGGCCAGCCAGCTCCAGCAACTCCGGCACGCCCTCTTCGCTCTCGGCGATGCTGTTGATTTCCGGCTCCATCTCGCGCGCTTTTTTCAGCGACACAGGTTTCACGCCTTCCAGCGGAATCGCCTTGGACAGGCGATCGCACAGGCCATAAGGGAAATCCATCACGCGCCCGACATCGCGGATCACCGCCTTGGAAGCCATCGTGCCAAAGGTGGCGATCTGCGCCACGCATGCTGCGCCGTATTTCTGCTTCACGTATTCGATGACGCGCTCGCGCCCATCCTGGCAGAAGTCCACGTCGAAGTCCGGCATAGACACGCGCTCCGGGTTCAGGAAGCGCTCGAACAGCAGCGCATAGCGCAGCGGATCGAGGTCGGTGATGCCCAGGCTGTAAGCCACCAGCGAACCCGCGCCAGACCCCCGCCCCGGGCCGACCGGCACGCCGTTTTCTTTCGCCCAGCGGATGAAGTCGGCGACGATCAGAAAGTAACCGGGGAAGCCCATCTTGACGATGGTGTTGATCTCGAAATCCAGGCGCTCCTGATATTCCGGCTGCCTGGCGGCGCGCAGGGCTGCATCTGGATACAGCATCTCCATGCGCTGCCGCAAACCGAACTCAGATTGCTCGCGCAAATAGACATCCAGGCCTTGTCCCTCCGGCGTCGGGAAATCCGGCAGGCGCGGCTTGCCCAGCACCAGGGTAAGGTTGCAGCGACGCGCGATTTCCACGCTGTTCTGCAGCGCCTCGGGCAGGTCGGCAAACAGCTCCGCCATCTCGGCCTGAGTCTTGAAATATTGCTGCGGAGTAAACTGCTTTACGCGCCGTTTGTCGTTAAGCACATAGCCTTCGGCTATGCACACCCGCGCCTCGTGCGCCTTGAAATCTGCGCCGGTCAGAAATTGCACCGGATGTGTGGCGACCACCGGCAAAGCAAGTTCGGTCGCAAGCTGGCCCGCGGCATGGATATAGTGCTCTTCGTCGGAAAATCCTGCGCGTTGCACCTCGATGTAATAACGCTGATTGAACAGCGCAGCCCATTCCCGCGCAAACTGCCCGGCTTGCGCGCCGTTGCCGGACAACAGCGCGGCACCGACATCGCCCAGATGCGCACCAGACAAGGCAATCAGCCCGCCGGTACCCTGATGGAACCACTCCCGGCGCAGTTCGGCACGACCGCGATACTGGTTCTCCAGATAGGCGCGGCTGAGCAATTGGCACAACAGCAAATAACCCGCAACGGACTGGCACAGCAACAACAGGCGGTATGGGCGCTCCCGGTCCGCGTCGTTGCTGATAAACACATCGCAACCTACGACAGGCTTGATTCCTGCGCCGCGCGCCGACTTGTAAAATTTGACCAGCCCAAAAAAGTTATTCAGGTCGGTCAACGCCAGCGCCGGCATCTCATCGCCCTTTGCTGCAGATACAGCTTCGCCCACGCGCACCGTGCCATCCGAAATGGAATATTCGCTGTGCAGACGGAGATGGACAAAAGCGGGTTGCGGCATGATGAGGAGCAAAAAATTCAGGCGCCGATTTTACCACTGCCCGACATCTGAAATGTGCGCACTCAGGAATTTTTGCCTGAAGAAAAACTCAACCAATACTTCTTATCGGCGATTCAAAACGTTAGAATCATCTTCTTAAATTTTAACAACAGGATACACTTGCCCTCCACCCATCCCCCACCACTAGCACGCAATCCGCTACCCGGTAAACCGGGTGCGGAATTGTCGGAACGCTATTTGCTGCTCACCCTGGCTGGCATACAGTTCAGCCACATCCTCGACTTCATGATCATGATGCCGCTGGGGCCTATCCTGATCAAGGCATTCGGCATCAGCACGCACGAATTCGGCCTGCTGGTCGCCTCCTACAGTTTCAGCGCCGCGCTTTCCGGCCTGTTCGCCGCGACCTTCATAGACCGCTTCGAGCGCAAGCGCTTTCTGCTGACGGTGTTCGGGCTGTTCGGGCTAGCGACGCTGGCATGCGGGCTATCCCCAGGTTATGTCACGCTGATCGTCGCGCGCGGCCTGGCGGGCGCGTTCGGCGGGGTAATGGGGGCGACCGTACATACCATAGTCGGCGACGCTATCCCCTTTGCACGACGTGCAAAAGCGGGGGGCATCGTGTCTTCCGCCTTTTCCGTGTCCACGATAGCCGGCGTGCCGCTATCCCTGTGGCTGGCAACCCAATTTCAATGGCGTGCGCCGTTCATCCTGATCGCCTTGCTCACCGTGTTGTTCATCCTGATCGGCCTGCGCGTCCTGCCGGAGTTGCACCACCACATCAGCCCTGCAACGGGAAAGGCCAGACGCGCGCACCCCTTTGTCGAGATGCTCGCCGTGCTGCGCGATGCCAATCACCTGCGCGCTCTGCTGTTCTCCGCGCTGATCATTTTCTCCGGATTCACGGTGATACCCTATATCACCATTTACGCGGTCAATAACGTCGGCATCACGCAGCACGACATCCCGTTCATTTACCTTGCGGGAGGAGCGGCAACGCTGATAACCGCGCGGCTGATCGGCCACTGGGCCGACCTGTACGGCAAGGTCAGGGTCTATCGACTGATCGCCATCGCCGCGCTGCTGCCGTTATTCGTGGTGACCCATATCGGCGCCGCACCGCTCTGGCTTTGGCTGATTTGCACCACGGTATTTTTCGTGCTGGTCTCGGGGCGGATGATACCGGCGATGGCCATCATCACATCGGCGGCGCAACCGAAGCTGCGCGGCACCTTCATGTCGCTGCACGGCACGGTGCAGGCATTTTCAATGGGCTTGGCCACGACGCTGGCCGGATTCATCATCTCGCAAAACAGCGCGGGGCAAATCGTAGCCTACGGCTCGGTAGGCTATGTGGCGATCGCGGGCAATGTATTGGCCATCCTGTTTGTATCCCGCATCGTGATGCACGACAGCCCTGCTTTTGCCATGAAGCGCGCAAACTCTTCAGCGCCTTGATCGCATATTTATTACCACTATCTGCAAGACTTTCCCGCGATGCCGGGCCAACCTTTTTCGATTGCGTCCAAAAAACTCTTCCTGACCGCAAACAAGGGTTTCTCAATAAACGTATACATTACATGTCCAGCCATAATCGATAGCACCACAACTGCAATCATAGTCACAATTTTTTCCGGATAGTACGACACCATCTTGTTCAAAATAAGCCAGTGGACAAGATAGATCGAATAGCTATATAGCCCTATTGCAGATAAAAAACGGCTGGTTAATAGCGAGGTAAGAAATCCACCCGAAGAATGAACTTGGGTAAATATGAAAACAGTCCAAACAAAACTAAAAAAAAGATACTTATTTAACAAATCGTCTGTTGGTGCCTGTCCAAACATGAAATAGCGCATAAACGGCGTAGTTAGAAATATCGCTCCCAAAATAATACAACCGAGAAACGTCGCCTTTCCGTCCATCCAATTTCCACGATAATTCGTTCTTAAGATAGCCGCGGCACACCCGAATAAAAACGCTGGGAAATATTGAAAAGTTTCGATCGTACTTTCTTGCAGCAATTGGTAGGGCGCATAGAATTGATGAATGGACGTCACCAAAGCGGTTACGACTAGGATGCCCTTCCACCCGAGGTATGATTGAACAAATCGTCCGATCCAAACAAGGATAGGAAGCACAAAGTAAAATTTAAACTCCACGGGTATCGTCCAAAGATGTGAGTACCCTTGCTGGAAAGTTATCGCATTGACTATATCCGCTGTGCGATCTATTCCTGCCGTACCAAAGAAATAATACAGGCATACGCTCAGGACGAACAAAGGGAATATACGGAGAAATCTACCAAGAAAGTAATCAATCAAGGTCTTCGGCGACGAACCTCTTATGAGAAGTTGGTGCGTGAGTAAAAATGAACTCAGGCTAAAGAAGAGCCAAACTCCTAATTTTCCTGTTCCCCTCAGATATGAGTAGACTGATGGAAAAGTGATCGCGATGGCGTGAACAACAAGCACAATTAAACATGCCAAACCACGTATTCCGTCGGCTTCCTTGATGCGACCTGGCACTGAAACCATAGCCAAACGCAAATCAAGCCTTATCCAGCACTTCGCGCAACATTCTTTCCACTCCACCCTGCCATAGCGGCAGGCGCAGATCGAACGTGCGTTGCAATTTCGCGGTATCCATCCGCGAATTGTGCGGGCGTTTCGCGGGGGTGGGGAAGGCGCTGGTCGGAACTGGCTTGATCGCCGCGACCTTGAGCTCTACCTCTGTGCGGCGTGCAAAATCGATCACGAAGCTGGCGTAGCCATGCCAGGAAGTCTCGCCGCCAGCAACCAGATGATATACACCGGAAACTTCGGGCTGTTGCCGCGCGGTGCGGAGCGCGTGGGCGGTGACATCGGCCAGCAGGTCGGCGCCCGTGGGCGCGCCGATCTGGTCGTCGATGACGCTGAGGCTGTCGCGCTCGCGGGCTAGGCGCAGCATGGTCTTGGCAAAATTGCCGCCGCGCGCGCCGTATACCCAACTGGTGCGGAAGATCAGATGTTTACAGCCCGATTGCCGGATCAGTTGCTCGCCTTCCAGCTTGGTCGCGCCATACACGCTGAGCGGGCCCGTGACATCTTCTTCCAGCCATGGCTTTGTGCCGATGCCGTCGAACACATAGTCGGTGGAATAATGGATCAGCCAGGCGTTAGCGCGTTCTGCCTCTCGCGCCAGCATGCCGGGTGCGAGCGCATTGATCGTGCGCGCCAGTTCCGCTTCGCTCTCCGCCTTGTCCACTGCGGTGTGTGCCGCCGCGTTGACGATCACGTCAGGCTTCACGCTACGCACCGTCTGCGCCAGACCTTCCGGATTGGTGAAGTCGCCGCAAAGCCCCCCTTTTGCATCATATGGGCTGTCGAAATCCAGAGCGACCAGTTCGCCCAGGGGTGCAAGGCTGCGCTGCAGCTCCCAGCCGACCTGCCCACCCTTGCCAAGCAGCAATATTTTCATCGGGCACGCCCCGCGTAATTCTTCTCGACCCAGTTGCGGTAATCACCCGATTGCACATGTTGCACCCAGTCCTGATTGTCCAGATACCAGCGCACCGTCTTGCGTATGCCGGTGTCGAAAGTCTCTGCGGGCTTCCAGCCCAGCTCGCGCTCTATCTTGCGTGCATCGATCGCATAACGCCGGTCGTGGCCGGGACGATCCGTAACGAAAGTTATTTGTTCGCGATACGATTTTCCGTCGGAGCGGGGGCGCAGCTCGTCGAGCAGTGCGCATACCGTATGCACGATGTCGAGGTTGGCTTTTTCGTTCCAGCCGCCGATGTTGTAAACCTCGCCCAGCCGCCCCTGGGCCAGCACCGCGCGTATCGCGCTGCAATGATCCTTGACGTACAGCCAGTCGCGTATCTGCTGACCATCGCCGTATACCGGCAGCGGCTTGCCCGCGAGCGCATTGACTATCATCAGCGGGATCAGCTTTTCCGGAAAGTGATACGGGCCGTAGTTGTTCGAACAATTGGTGGTCAGCACCGGCAGCCCGTAAGTGTGGTGATAGGCGCGCACCAGATGGTCGGAAGCCGCCTTGCTCGCCGAGTAGGGGCTGTTCGGTTCGTAGCGGTTGGTCTCGCTGAAAGCCGGATCGTCTTTTTTCAGCGAGCCGTACACCTCGTCGGTTGAGACATGCAAAAAACGAAAATTGGATTTCTCCTCCGCCGCCAAGCCAGACCAGTAAGCGCGCACCGCTTCCAGCAGGTTGAAGGTGCCGACGATGTTGGTCTGGATGAATTCGCCGGGGCCGTGTATCGAACGATCTACATGGCTTTCCGCCGCGAAATTCACCACCGCGCGCGGCTTATGTTGCGCCAGCAACTTGCCTACCACAGACGCGTCGCCGATGTCGCCCTGCACGAAGATGTGGCGCGGATCGCCCTTGAGCGTCGCGAGGTTTTCCAGATTGCCCGCATAGGTCAGCTTGTCCAGATTCACCACGGCCTCGTCGCTTTGCGCGAGCCAATCCAGCACGAAATTCGATCCGATAAAACCCGCACTCCCTGTGACCAATATCATCTGCTTCCCCTTACCCCCGCAATAGAGGCACTCAATTGTAAAAAGAACGGCGATTATATGCGATACGTTTAATCCGCCATAGCAGCCAGCGCTGAGCACAGCTCCTGCAAACCCGTTGCCGGAACCACCTCCACATTTTGTTTCAGAGGGTAGCCCTCTTCTACCGGAGCAATCACATAGACTTGTTGCAACCCCAGGTCGTCCATTGCCGACCAGCAACCTTTGGACAAAACCGGCGCGCTGGAAAATTTAATCTCGAATCCGATTTTATGATTGCCGCGCTCTGCGACAATATCCATCCTTCCCTCGATGCACTGCGCGATGATAGGATAAAACCGTCTATGTAACATCCTTGCAAATTAAAAGGTCACCTTTTAATTTGCAAGGATGTGTGTCGCGCTGTATTGAGTTGTTCAGGGGCAAACCCCGGTGCAGGCAGCCTATTGCTTGATATACCAGTCCGCGGTGACGCGCAACCCTTGCTCCAGCGTGTAAGGCGGAACCCAGCCCAACTCGCGCTGTATCTTCGCGTCGTTCACGCGCAACGAGCCGAACAGTCGGTCTATCTGCGCCGAGCGCCCCAGCAGCGCTGCGGCAGCGCGCAACAGGCCTGGCGGAAAATAAAACGAACGGTCTGCGCGACCCAGGGCGGTGGCGATTTTCTTCACCAGCGAAGCGGTCGATACCTCCTCGCCGTCGCGCACCAGATAGGTCTGGCCCGCCGCCGCAGGATGGGTCGCGCAGGCGATCAGCGCATCCACCAGGTTGCCTACATACACCAGGTTGCGCGCGTTACGCGCACCGGCCAGCGGCAACGGCACTCCCTGGCCGACCGCCTTAAACAGGCTGATGAAATTGCCTTTGACGCCGGGGCCGTAAACCAGCGGAGGTCGCACAATCGCGAACTCCAAAGCGGTTTCCGACGCGATGCGGCGCAATGCCTGTTCCGCCTGCCATTTGGAAACTCCGTAGGGGTCTTGCGGATTAGCGGTGTCGCTCTCCGTGAAAACCTCGTCACCGGCTGTCTGCTCGCCATTCACCTTGACCGAACTCGCATAGACCAGCCGCTTCACCCCGGCATGAGCGGCCTGGTGCGCCAGGTTTTCCGTGCCCTGCAGATTCACTTTCAGAAACTCGGCCAGCGGGTCGACTGCATCGTCCCTCATCACATGCACCCGCGCGGCGAGATGGATCACCACATCCACACCTTCGAGCGCCCTTTGCCAATCCGTGCCGCCATCGATATCGCCCACGACAACTGCTTCCACATGATCCGCCAGCGGTAGCGGAGTACGCACCGCTCCCTTGACGGCATGGCCGCGCGCAAGCAGCTCCTCACAGAGCGGCTTGCCGACAAATCCATTCGCGCCCGTGACTAAAAATTTCATCACGCTGGCCTCAACCATTTTTGCCAGCATATTTTCAAAAATGGCCTCGACATGAAAAAACGCAGCATGCTGGCCAGGTGCAGTCGCAGATATTTGAGGTTGCGGTGACTGCTGCGGTGCGCATGATGAACGACCTGTGCTGCAGGACAAAGCGCCACTTCATAACCGAGCAAGCGCAGCCTGGCGCACAGGTCCACGTCTTCATAATATAAAAAATAGCGCTGATCGAAGCCGCCCAATTGCTCGTACACCTCGCGGCGGAACAGCATGAACATGCCGCCCACCCAGTCGGGCAAGATGACCTGGTCGGCTATGGAATAATCGCTGCCCTTGCAGCCGCCGAACGCCTTGCACAATATTTTCAGCGGGGTCGGAAAATGCCGGGCGCTGTCTTCCATCGCCCCGTCTTCACCCAGCACCAGGGGTGCGGCCACGCCGATAGCGGCATCGCTCAAACAATCCAGCAACGCGCGGAACGGATCTGCTTCGATCCGGATGTCCGGGTTCATCACGCAGAAGAACCCCCCGGAGGATCTCGCGAAAGCCCGATTGTGGTTGGCTGCAAATCCCAGCGGAGCGGGATTCGTATACACATTGACCGGGCACGAAAAATCGTCCGGACTGAAGGGCAGCGTCTCGGGCAGATTCAGTGTCAGCAATATCTCCAGCGGATAGCTCCTGCTGAATTTATCCAGATCGAGCAGCAATGCGTTGAGCAGGCGGCCCTGCAGATGGCTAACGATCGAAATTGAAATCGTGGGCAATGTTCTCGACAAGAGTTCTACCAAACCTTTCCGGGTTTCAATCTGATGGGTGTCGCCCTGGCCTGGCCGCAGAACAATCCGTCCGCCGCCCAGGCATACCGTTCAATTCCGGTAGCGCCCAGTTGCGCCACGGATACCGTCGGCAATGCCTTTCAACATCATAGACGCATTGCGCCCTCTGGGGGGTATCAACACCGAGAAAATCAGGAATTTTGCAATGATCCGAAAGATATCATGAATAACCCAGATGATGGGCGTATGAACGAGTGAATAGAGGAGGATCCGGTTGCGCATCATGTAATACAGCCTCACCGGCCCGTGCAAAATCATGGGCACATTTCCGAGCAAGCGGATTTTCCGGGTGCTGTCCCCTAGGTTATGGCGCAAAACCGCATTGGGTTCTATATACAATTTATAACCCTTGTATCTGGCCCTGAAACACCATTCCATATCGACGTTGTCGATAAACAAATCCTCATTCATGCGCCCGATATCCCCGGTGAGCTCCAAGGGAATCAAGGTGCCCGACGAGATCAGAATATCGACCTCCATCGCCTTGTTCATCGTATCGTCATACCGACGAGTATTGCTGAAGAGCCCGAGCCGTATCATCGGATGCGACTCGCCGCTCTTCATCGAGACGATACGGGGGCCGATAGCCGCGAACTTTACGCCGTCGAGCCGCAGCTGCCTGGCGGATGCAAGCAGCGTGGACACCATGCCCGGCGCTGCGATGCTGTCCTGATCCATCAGGATCACATAGCTCGCTCCATGCGAGGCGGCCCACTCCATTCCCCGGTTATGCGCTGAGGCCACCCCGATATTTTCCGGGTAATTCAGCGTAGGGTAATCGCTGTGCTTCAGCCATCGCTCCACCTCGGCGCCAGCCCCATTATTGACCACCACCAGCATTCCCGCCTGGCCGGACATGGCCTCCACGGCGGAACGAAATAGTTCGAACTCGGGATGGAAGCACACAAAGATCGCGCAGACTTCGCCGCACTTGTCGGTAGGATCAGGCATTCAGTTTATTCTTCACCATTGTTAAGACCCGCCATCCCCGATGAACACTCTTTCATCCGCGCGGCCATATTGTCACGAATGCCACATTGATGCAGTGCAAAATGTTTCCGGTGGTCATCGCGCAGCGCAATCTTCGCGGCAGCTTGATCATCCGGCTGATCAGATTGCTCAAAGGGTCAGCCAGGTATCCCTCC
>JACPYR010000058.1 GCA_016195965.1 Nitrosomonadales bacterium
GGTGACGGCGGTGGGGTTGCCGTTGGCGTCGTAGGCCATGCCGATCTGGTGGTTGCCGGCGTCGCTGATGGATTTGAGGCGTCCGTCTCCGGTGCTGTCGTAATAGGCGGTGGTGGTGGCGTTGCCGTTCGGGTCGGTGACGGTGCGCGGTTTGCCTTCCGCATCCAGTGTCCGGGTGATGGCGTGGTTCTGCGCGTCGGAGCGGCGTATCTCATGGTTGGCCAGGTCATAGCCTATGCCCAGGGTGTAGGCGTCCGGGTTGGTGATGGCGATGATGTTGCCGGCGGCGTCGTATTGGTAGGCGGTGATGTTGCCGCCCGCGTCCACGCTGCTCTGTTTGCGATCATTCAAATCATAGCTGGCCGAACGGCTGTCGAGCAGGCTGCCGAGTAGATCGAGCCGCTCGCCGCTGGGGTTGTCGTTGGCGTCGTACTGGTAGCTGCGCAATTTGCCCGCCGCATCGGTCCCCAGGATTTTGTGGTCGGCTGTGTCGTAGCCTGACTGGATCGGGTACCAGTCGGCATCGATCCCCGCCGTCTGGCGGCCCAGGCTGTCGTAGACGACACTGGCCGTCTGCGTAGTGACCACGAGGTCGCTGTTCTGTTTACCGCTACGCGCAATGGTCGCCGGGTAGAGGCCGTTGGCGTCATAGCTGCGGGTGATGACCGGGCCGGTGGCGCTGCTTGCGGTGGGGCTGGCCACCTGCGCGGCAAAGTCGCGCACCAGCTTGGTGGCGGTGCGGTTGCCGTAGATGTCGTAGCCATACACCTTCCAGGAAACCATGTCGGCGGCGGCGGGGACGTAGGTCGCGGGATTGAGCAAGGCGCAATTATTGAGGGTGCAATAAGCCTTGGTTAGATGCAGCTCCTGGGTGAGGTTGCCCTTGGCATCGTACTGGCGCACGGTGTAGTTGCCGTTGGCGTCCTTCACCTTGCCCGGCTGGTTAAAAGCCGTGAAATTGGCATAGGCCACGGTGCTGCCGGACGGATTGGTGACCTGGGTGATATTGCCCAGGGTATCGTAGGCAAAATTGGTTTTGTAGCCTGCGGGGTCTTGCTTGCCGATGCGGTTGTATACGTTGGCCGGCGCCGCGATGTCGTACGTGTAGTTGTGGGTGGCGCCGTTCTCTTCGACGAACTGGGCCGTGTTGCCGTATTGGTCAAAGAAGAACTTGCGGGTGCCGCCGCGCTCGGTGGTCTCGTCGGTCTCACGCCGGAAATCGTTGTAGGTGTAGGTGCGGGTATATCCCAACGCATCGGTGCGCCGGAACAGCTTGCCGGTGGCGTAATACTCGTAGCCCATGCCGTTGCCGCGCGGCAGGGTGTAGCGCTTCAGGGCGTGGTTGAGGTTGGCGCCGTCGGCGAGGGTGAAATACTGGTAGGTCACCGGCTGCTGCTTGCCCGCGACCGCCAGCGGATTTGCATAGGAGTTCAGGTTGCCGAAGGTATCGGTGTAACCGTATTGGTACTGGCGGCCTGCCCAGTCGCTGATCGCGGTGATGTGGTTGACCGGGATGTCGGCGTTGTAGCTGAAGGTCAGCGTGCGGTTCAGGCCGTCCTTGACCGAGCACAGGTTATTGTTGCACGCGGCGGCATAGGTCAGCGTAAAGGTGTTGCCGTTGCGGTCGCTGATCGAAGCGAGGCGCGCTTTCTGGCCGATCGTGCCCGCCATGTTTTCGAAGGTGTAGGTCATGCCGTCCTTCTCGACCACCGAATAGGTGCCGTCCGCATTGCGCGTCATGCTGGCGAAAGTGCCGGGCACTGCGGTGAACGCGCTGCCTATCGCCACCCCGGCTGCCGTGCCTGCCACCTGGAAGAGTTTTTCCCCGCCGGTGCCGTCGGTCCAGCCAACCGACGAGCTGAGGCCGTCGGTGTCAGGTGCGTCCACGATGCCGTTGGCGTTGTCGTCCTTGAAGCTGAGGTAGTGGTTGAAGCTGTGCGTCCAGCCATAACCGAACGGGCCATTGGTCGGGTTGCGGGAATTGTAGGCGCGCTCGAATACCAGCGGTAGGCCGCCGCGCCCGGCGATGGCGATATCTTTTTCGACGCGGAAGACGTTGCCGTTGGCTACGTTGGCGTCGCCATCGATGACCGAATATTTGGGGTCGTAGCCGTTGTTCAGCCCGCCGCTGTTAGTGGCGTAGGCAAGCCCGGTAGCGGGGTTCACCACAGCGGGATTGGGGGTGACATAGCCGCTGCCGTTGGCGGCATTGTAGGTGATCATGGGAACGCCTCCGGGTCCGACCTGGCCCACCGGCCTTACCGTGTAACCGCCGGCATACCCTCCGCCGATCATGAAGGCCGCCTGACTTGTCAGGCCCGTTCCGATGTTGTTCAACGCGCCGACGTACACCGCGCCAATCCAGTCGCCATATTGAATCATGGTGTTTGGCAGTGTAATCGTGTAGCCCGCCGAGTACAGTGCCTGGATACTGCTCAGGATACCCGCCGGGTATAAGGTCAAGCTGTTCGGGCAACTGGCGTTGACTACTGTACACAGGTTGGCGCTGTCTGCCGTCCAACTGGTGGGGCTGGTCATTTTCAGGGTCAGGATGGGGATGCCCGATTCGCTGGCGAACTGCAGCCCGCGCACCGTGGAGACTGCATCCATGCGGACGTTTTCGTGCCAGATGTAGTATTCCAGTGCCGATGCACCGTAGCTACCCAGCAGGAAGGTTTTCCAAGCTCCTTGCCCTGTTGTCAGGTTAGTACTGCGTGAAACCATGCCGGGCATATCCACCAGGAATCCCGTGCGCGCCACCGCGAACGGGATGTCGAACAGATAGACGACCTTCATCGCACTGGCCGTCAGGCCAATATTATTGCCCGTCTCGCCGGATTCGCCATCCAGCTGGCCGATACGTTTTTCTTCGTCGGTAACGTAGCGCAGGTACTTCAACCCGACCAGATTCAGGAACTCGCCTTCCGTGGCATCCAAGTTGCTATTCGGATTGGGAGTCGCCTTCACGTTGGCGAGCAGCAAGGCCGCGCGTTCGGTCAACAGCCGGTCGGAGGCCTGGAAGGCATATCCTTGCAGGGCGTGATAGCCCGCCGCAGTGATGTTGGTATAGGTCCTGGTATTGAGTGTCGGGTTGGCCAACTCCGCGAGCGTGATGCTCATCGTGAGCTGGTTGTTGACCGTACACAGGTCCACAGTAGAGGTGGCCGGCAACGATGGGCCAGTCGCGATCGTGGCGCCCTCTACGCCATTGATGGGGCCTTTCAATACGGGCACCACGCTGATCACATTGCAGGGTGTCGGCGAGGGGGTGGCGGAGGTCAGCGTGCCATCGTTCTGCCAGGCCGCGAGCGCCGTCTGGTCTGCGGCAGTCACTCCCTGGAACGACAGGGTCACGCGGCTGAGAGCCGTCTGCGGCATGGATAGCGTCGCGCTCAACAACTGGGTGCCGGCGCCCTGGCTGACCGTGATATTGAGCTTGTAGCGGTGACTGTCCGGCAGGTCGGCGATCTCGGGCAGGGTCGTGCCGGCCCAAGGCAAAAACGCGCTGACGTCATAGGGTGTCGAAGCCGGCAGCACATCCACGGTCAGGGGATTCAGGGTGCCGGTGTAAGGCACGTCCGCCAGGGTATTGTTGGTGTTGTAGGGCGCGACACCCGCAGCCTGTATGGTCGGCAACACCTGGTTGGCGTAGTACTCGTCCGCCAGGGCATTGGTGCGTTTCGCAAGATAGCCGGTGTAATCGAAGGCGACATTGGTGGCAATCCCCGCCTGATAGCCGATATCCTTGAAGCTGGCGTCGAGCGGAATCCAGCGCGACCCGGTGGTGTCCTGTTGCGTGCCGCGATAGTGGCTGTAGGGCACGCAGGCTTCGACCCAGACATGGGTCAGGGTGATGCCAGTCGCTTGCCCGCTTGCGTTGGTGAGCGCAGCAGCGCCAGGGTTCCGCCCCGTAGCGAGGATAGCTGCCGCGCCCGCATAGGATTTGGCTCCCACCCAGCGCGCTGCCCGCCCGCCCAGCGCATCCGGCGTGGGATCAAGAAATTGAATCTGGCCTTTTACGAAGCGCGCGGGAATGTTGGAGGCGCGCAACAGCGCGATCAACAGCGAGGCTTGGTCTGTTGCGCTGCCGGCTTTTGCATACAGTGTGCCCACCGATCCCTTCAGCGATCCGTAATAAGGCTCGAAGCGGATATTCTGGTAAATATATTGGTATATCTTCGCCGGCGAATAATTCAAACTGGCGGCGAGATCCCTGATCTCCTGGGTGATCTGCACATCCTGAGTCGCCGCGAGAGAAGGATCGTTCGTGGCCAGGATGCCGCAGTTGGTCGGCGCATCGCTCGGCAGGACAGGCGGCAGAGGCGCCAGCAGGGTGTTGCCCAGGAAGGCGTAGACGTTGCTGCCCGGCGCCCGGTGGTAAGCCATGTATTGCGGAACCTGCTTGGCCGGCTCTTGCTTGGTCGCAGGTTGGGGTGTTTCAGTCCTCCAGCCCGGCGTAGTTCCAGGCGGAATGCCGCTCTCCCGCATCCTGACATCTTCGTGCAGCACCCTGAGTTCGGCCTTGGCATGGGACAGTGCTTTCGTCCGGCTCGGCATATCGGTTGCCGTTCTCACTTCCTCCAGAACTTTTTCTACACGGTCGAAACGATTCTCCACCTTCGCCGACAGGTCATCCCAATCCCTGAATTTGTTTGCCAGGCCCAGCTTGGCAAGCTTGGCGCGGGTCGCGTCTAGCCGCACCCGCACTTCCGCGCGCACCGTTTCCAATTCGGCCCGCTTGGCGGAAAGCAGCATGTGTTTGGTCGAGAGTGCGCCCTGACGCGCGGTTTCGGAAGCATAGGGACGCGCGGCCTCGCGCTCGACATCCTTGAGCAACGTGGCTGCTTCATCCAGATGCGCCGACAGGGTGTTGAACAATGGGTCAGGGGCTGACAGGCGTTCCTGTACCAACTTTTTCATTACCATGTCATCCACTGGAGCCGGATCGGCATGATCGGCCCTCGCTGAACAGCTGGCCAATCCGAATAGGACGGCGATGCCGGATGCAATCAGATTGCGCATGCAAATGTTCGATGACCACATATTTTTCCCCTGTATGAATCGCACCTTCATGCACCTGCCCCGATTTAGTTGCGCTGCCTGCGGGCCATAACGGTGGCAGAACCCATCAGCAGCAGCGCCATGATGATGAATCCCCATTCGGGCAAGGTAGGCACGTCGGTGTCTAAACCAATCTGTATTTGCGCACCCGCTGCCGTAGCCAGGTTGGTGGCATCGCTAACGGAGTAACCGAAATTAAAAGTCCCTGCGGTGGTTGGCGTTCCGGTGATCTGTCCGGTTGCCGCATTCATGGTCAGCCCATCGGGCAGGTAACCAGAAGTGAGTCTCCAAACATAGGGCATCGTGCCGCCGCTGACGGTCAACGTGTAAGCAAACGGCTGGTTCTGTGTTCCGTACGCGATCAGTTGCGAGGCTGTCAGTCCCGAAACACTTTGTCCATTGCTTCCCACCAGCGTGCGGTTGGGTAACGATGGATTCAATCCAAGGTATGTCTCCACTGCATCGGGCACGCCGTTCTTGTTGGCATCAGCTAATGTGCCCGGGGCCAGCATGGGCAGTGTCTGTAAAGCCAATGCGGTGGCAAGCGGATCGCCTCCCCAGCTGCCGTCCGCATTCTGTTGTGCGACGAGGAAGCCTTGCGCATTGCCAAGCGCCGTGGCATATGTGGCCGGCGCAATCTGATTTAAAGCCTGGTAAACCAGGGCCGTTTCCAGCACCGTGCTCTGGCCGAAATCGCCAAAGCCGCCATCGACCGCGCTTTGCTTGCCCAGCATCCAGGTCGCGGCGTTGCTCGCCACGGTATTGAATGTGTACGTCGTCAGAACCCAGACATTGTTCTGCAACTGGTAACATCCATAACTGCTCCAGCCTGTGTTGGCAGGCGTGGCCTTCAGGGCTAGTGCGGCATAGAGCGTTGGAATCAGCGAACCGCCGGATTGGGTAGGCGACCCGGCAACTCCACTGACCAGGGCGGAAAAACTGTTATCGGGGCGCAGCGCCGCCAGTAATCCGTTGCAGAGTGTATTTGCCAGCGTGGTCTTGTTGGCAGTGTTCGTCTGGTACAAGGCGTTTATGGCCAAAGGGGTATCGGGCAGGCTGCTGCCGTACCCCTTGTATGCACCCCAAGCGTTGTTGCCGTTCTGCCATTGATTGAGTTTGGCCAAGAGCGGGGCGACACTCAATCCTGCACCGCTGAGCGTCATAATTTGCCGAGACAGGGAGTCCACGCTTGGCGCTTCGGCATTTTGCAGATTGGCTACAGCAGCAGCGTAAGGATAACCCTGCTTGACTCCCGCATTAGCCAAGGCCGTGATAGCGGCACTGGTCGGCTGGATCGCAGACCCGTTGCTTCCCTTCCAACTGCCGTCGCCGCTCTGGTGGGTGAACAGCCAAGCCAGTCCCTTGATGCGGGCTTGGTCAAGCTGGGCAGTGGTCGGAGCCGCCGCCAGACAATTGGCGGCAATGGCAGACAGAACAAAAAACAGCATCAGACGCGAAAGTGACATCATGTACTCCCCTGGGTTTGATGGGCGGCATCAGAAATCCCCTCCGCGCATAATGGATAACACCGTAACAGGGCAATATGACAACTTGATGCTGCAAACCGGGAAATACATGAGCTGTTCGGACTAATCGGCGCCGCAGATTTGTTGCAACCTCGCCGCAAGGATGTAAATCATTACGACAACCGCAAGTAACACAGCAATCGACAAGGCCCGCCGCCATACAGGAAATTCAGATTTTCAGGTTCTTGGACATATCAAGTGATTGCTGGGCAGCGATTACCGGACATGGTAACCTTTCATCTCGCATCCATGCCGATGCAACACTTCTTGCCCGTTTTTCCGGGGCAGCTTGCCATTACAGAGGCCGTTGCGCGGTATTTATCGACTTGCTGCGAAATGGTTATCGCTGAATAGCACTCTGGAAACCAACCTTCGCGGCAGGCAGTTTTATTCCACGCTCATTATCATCACTCAAGGAGATCGATCATGAAGAATGAAACCAGTAGCGATACCAGCATCCTCGAAGCCGAAGTGCGCAAAGTGGTCGAAGAGGGACACGATATACAGGAAAACATCAGAAAGCTCACCCTGAACATCATCAGGTCACGTTCGTTCGATATTCAATCCCTGCAACAAACCGCGACCGCCGTATTACGTGGCGCACAGGCAGGAGTGCAACATGAGCTGCAGAAAACCTCCGCACAAACCCACATCGCGCGGGACCACCTCAAACAGGCTGTCACCGGCCTGGATGTAGCGCTGGCGCAATTTGCCGAAGCTGCCAAGCTGGCAGTGGAAGAGGCCGCGAGCCGCGCACAAAAATATTCCAACGAGGACCTCAAGCTGGCGCGCGCAGACTTGGCCAGCCTGGAAGCAATGTTCCTGGGTACGCTGCAAAGCGCCGCTTCAGCGACCAAGGATGCGGCCGGAGACATCTTGCGCGACCTGACGGCACATACCCGCACCCATGGTTCCGCCGTCGGCGCGCAGATGAAAGAAACACTGGCCGTCTTTACGCACCAGCTAGGCGCGACAGGACGTGCCCAGGTCGGAGTAGGCATGCATCTCGCGAAGAACACCTCCGATCTGCTGAGGCAAATCGCAGCCGGGGTGCTCACCGGCCTGGCCGACCACGTCAGGCCTGGCCATAGCAAAGGCCCCGGTGGTGTTTCCGAAGATCAGGGCAAGTAATGTTCTGGCAGGCACTTGCGGCCGGGCGCGACCTCGGGCGGCTGCACGAGATCGCCTCCATCCTGATCCGCTACGGCTTCGGCGACATGGTGCGGCGGATGGGCTTGGCCAATGCGCTGGAGCGGGCCGGACATGCCTTGCTGTGGAAGCATGCTGACGAGTTGGCCCATCTCGAACCCCCGGCGCGGGTACGGCGCGCGCTTGAAGAACTGGGGCCGACCTTCGTCAAGCTGGGCCAGGTACTGGCAACGCGCGTAGACCTGTTCGCGCCCGAATGGATCGCAGAATTCGGCAAGTTGCAGGACAGCGCACCGCCTTCCCCTTATGACGAGATACACCGGCAGCTCACCGAAGAATTGGGCGCTCCGCCCGAAAAAATATTTGTCACCTTCGATCCCGAACCCTTGGCGGCAGCCTCGATTGCGCAAGTGCACCGCGCCAGCCTCGCGGACGGCAGCCTGGTGGTGGTCAAGGTACGCCGTCCCGGCATCCGCCCCGTCATCGAAGCCGACTTGCGCTGGTTGATGCGTCTGGCGGAACTCGCCGAGGCGGAAAATCCCGAGCTGCGCAATTTCCATCCGCAGGAAGTCGTCCAGCAGTTCTCGATGTCACTGCAGCGCGAGCTCGATTTTGCAACCGAATGCCGCAACAGCGAAGGCATCGCCAACAATTTTGCAGACTACATCGACCAGGACGCGCCCGCTTCGCCCGGCACCCCGCCCGCGATCATCGTCATCCCGCGCGTATATTGGCAATGGAGCAGCGAGCGCGTGTGCGTCCAGGAATTTATAGCCGGCATTCCCGGACGCAATCTGACCGCGGTAGACCAGGCTGGCCTGGATCGCAAAGTGCTCGCCCGGCGCGGCGCGAATGCGGTGTTGAAGATGATCGTCGAAGATGGTTTCTTTCACGCCGATCCGCATCCCGGCAATGTGTTTTATCTGCCCGGCAACCGGATCGCCTTCATCGACTTCGGCATGGTAGGGCGGCTGACCGGGGAACGCCGCGACCAGTTGATCAGATTGTTGCTCGGCTTGGTGCATCACGAACCGACGCGCATCGCCGACGTGATGCTGGACTGGACCGGCGACGGGGTAGTGGATGAAGCCGGCCTGATACGCGAAATACAAATCTTCGTCGACCAGTATCACGGCATACCGTTAAAACAACTCAGCATAGGCACGATGCTCAGCGAACTGGTGGCGATACTGCGGTCACACCGGATCGCATTACCCGCCGATCTCGCGTTGCTGATCAAGGCCTTCATCACGCTGGAAGGCATGGGGCGCGAACTCGACCCGGATTTCAACATGACCGCTGCGGCTATACCGATATTGCGGCGATCGTTGCGTGCGCGGTATAAGCCAGCCGCGCTGATCAAACGCGGCTGGCGCTCGGCAGCCGAAATGCTGGCGCTGGTTGCCGACCTGCCTCACGACCTCTCCCGGCTGCTGCGCGCGGCACGGCGCGGACGGCTGGAAATCCACATCGACGTCACCAACCTGAAGCATGTCGGCAACCAGCTCGACGGTGCCGCAAACCGGCTGGTAATCGGCATCATCGTCGCGGCGCTGATCATAGGCTCCTCTATCGTGATGACCGTGCCCGGCGGCCCCACGCTGCTGGGGCTGCCGATTTTTGGCCTGCTCGGTTACCTCAGTGCGGCGGCTGGCGGCATCTGGCTGCTGCTGTCGATCTGGAGAAGCAGCAAAGCGGATCGGGAATAAGCGGCACTTTGTAGATTTCCAGCCCGGGCACGCTCCAGTTCAACGCTCGCCCTTGAGCCACTCCGCATAGCTGATCCGCGCGGCATCGAAACGGTCGGTAGTGCGGCAGTAAACGGAAGGTGCGCCGAGCCGACCTATGGGCGCGAAATTATTGACATGCAAACGCGGCCCCAACAAATGATCGGCCACATGGAACATCACCACCTCCCCTATCACCAAGGTATTGTTGCCCAGCATTTGCGTACTGTGCAGCCTGCATTCCAGGCTGGCCTGCGCCTCCGCCACCCGTGGTACCCTGATTTTCACCGAGGGTGCCGCGTGCAGATTGGCCGCGTCCAGCTCGCTCACGTCGGGCGGAAAATCAGCCGCCGAAATATTCATCGCATCGAACAACTCCTCGGTCACCAGGTTCACGACGAACTCGCCGCCCGCCACAATGTTCTTCGCGGTATCTTTCATCTCGCCGGCATCGTTCAGGCCGATGCTGATGACGATGTACAGCGGGTTGCCGCTTACCGCGTTGAAGAAACTGAACGGCGCAAGATTGACTACGCCATCGGCATTCAGGCTGCTGACCCAGGCGATCGGACGCGGCACCACCAGGCTGGACAGCAGCTTGTAGTTGTCTGAAGCTGGGTGTGACAGGGGATCAATGTGCATATAGCTCTCTTTCCATGGATAACAAAATCCGGCATCGCAGAATTACCGGCAATACAGCGCCCCACTCGAAAATGCGCAAGCCGGATTGTATCCGCCGATTGCGCGGGTGCAGCGAAATATGCAGCGGCCAGCGGGTCCGAACGGACACCGTGAAATCTGTTCGAGACCGATCCATATAGTTGTCCCTGCGCCATGAAACCGCGCGTCTAGTGTCTTCATGAGCGCATACTCTATCTTCACGTCGGGTGTGAATTCCCTACTCGCGGTAAAATGGCGGCCATACCCGTATACCCAATCGCAGGATCACCCCATGAATGAAGAACGTCTGGTCGACATCGAAAGCAAACTTTCCTTCCAGGAAGACCTGATCGAAGAACTGAACAAAACCCTCTACCAACAGCAGAAAAGGCTGGCGCAGCTCGAAGAAGTTTGCAGAACGCTCGCCGGCCACATCGAATCGCTCTCGGCTGCAAACGAGGGTAAGCCGGTTAACGAGAGGCCTCCTCACTACTAAAGAGGCGATGATTTATTCCGTTCATCCTGTCGAAGGGCTCGTTGAATAAATCGGCGCTTCCCTAAGAAAATTCCAAACTGAAATGATCTCGACGTTCCCGCGCAAGCGGGAATGCGACAATAACACCATGCTGAACAAACTGAACGACTTCCTCTCCACGCTCATCGCCCCCGCCAAAGATCATCGTCGCCCGGAGCACACCCTGCAACTGGCCACTGCCGTGCTATTGATCGAGGTGATGCGCTCGGATGCCGAGAGCGCCGAGATAGAACAGGCCGCGATACTGAGAATCCTCAAGGAACACTTTCAGCTGTCGGATGCGGAAGTGGCGCAACTGACCGCACTGGGCCACCAGGCGGCGACGTCCACCCACGATCTTCACCAGTTCACCTCGCTGATCAACCGCGAACTGGAATTGCCCGAAAAGATACGCATCGTCGAATACCTGTGGCAAGTAGCCTATGCAGACGGGAAAATCAGCGCGCATGAGAACCACCTGATGCGCAGGCTGGCCGACCTGCTGCACATCTCGCATGGCGACTACGTTGCCGCGAAGATGCGCGCCCAGCCTGCCGGGTTGGAATAACGACGGGAGCAATCCCGGCATCCTGCGATTTATGTAGCGTGCGCGAAAATTGCGCACTCAATCATCGGGAGTACCTGCCCAAGGCCCCGTGGCTCAATGCACCGTGGCACTGCTGTCCAGCACCACCGCCGAGGCGAATACCTGCTCGGCATCCACCTTGTCGAACCGGTATTGGTGGTTGCAGAACTCGCAGCTCACCTCCACCATGCCCTGTTCGGCCAACACCGACTGCACCTCGTCCGGCCCGAGCATCCTCAGCATGCGACCCACCTTGTCGCGGGAGCAGGTACACCTAAACGCCACACGCTGGATGTCGAACAGGCGCACATCTTCCTCTCGATACAGCCTGCGTATCAATTCTTGCGCAGGCAGACCGAGCAGTTCCTCGGGCTGCAACGTATCGGCCAGCATCGTCACGCGCGGCCACATGTCGCCATCCAGTCCGTCATCACTTTCGGCAACAAAATTTCCGCCCTCGCCGGGCATCTTCTGCAACAACAGCCCCGCCGCGCCCTGCTCATCCGCCGCCAGCCACAAACGCGTCTCTAGTTGCTCCGAACGCAGCATATAGTTCTGCAGCACCTCGGCCACGCTGCTGCCATCCAGCGCGACGATGCCCTGATAAGTCTGCCCGCCATCGCGCGGATCCAGCGTGATGACAAAACGCCCATCCCCCACCATCTGCGCAAAATCGAACCCGTCCAGCTCGCCCTGCCACTTCGCCGTGGCGCGCACATTCAGCTCGCCGTCGCACTCCACCACCAGCAGCGTCACCGGCCCTTTGCCCTGTATCTGTAGGACCAGCGAACCGCGCAATTTGAGCGTTGCCGCCAGCAGCACCGCTGCCGCCATCAACTCGCCCAGCACCGCGCGCAAGGCCGGGGGATAGTCGTGCCGCTCCAGCACCGCGCGCCAGGCATCATCGAGATGCACCAGCTCGCCGCGCACATGGGATTTTTCAAACAGGAAACGTTGCAGGGAATCGGGATGGGGTTTCATTTTCATAGGGTGCAATTTTAACATGCAAGCATGGGAGTTTTCGCAGCGCACCTCTTGTATACTTCTCACATATGGATACCCACTGTTGCCCTTTATGTCTTTAACCAACCCAACCCCCACCGCTGCCCTTGAATGGGCCAATGAATTGATCGATTTTATCGACGCCAGCCCCAGTCCCTGGCACGCGGTGGCGAACGCCGAGGCGCGCCTGCAGACGCTGGGCTATATCCGGCTTGAAGAAAACGAGCGCTGGCAGCTCGCGGCAGGCGGGCGCTATTACGCGGTGCGCGGCGGGTCGTCGCTGATCGCATTCGTGCTGGGCAGCCAGCCCATCGCAGCAACCGGATTGCGCATCGTCGGCGCCCACACCGATTCGCCGGGGCTGCGGCTCAAGCCGCAAGCCGCCTCGGGCAGCGACGGCCTCGCGCGACTGGCGGTGGAAATCTACGGCGGGCCGATACTGGCCACGTTCGCCGACCGCGACCTGAGCCTCGCCGGGCGTGTCGTGGTACGCACGGCGGCGGGTCAGCAAACTAGGCTGCTGCGCTTCGAGCGATCATTGGCGCGGCTGCCCAATCTGGCGATACACATGAACCGCGAGGTCAACGAACAGGGACTGAAGCTCAACAAGCAGACCGAACTGCCGCTGATCCTGGGACAGTTGGGCGTAGGCTGCGACGCGGAAGCGCAATTGAAGAAGCTGCTGGCCGATGCCGTAGCGGCGGATGCGGCAGACCTGCTGAGCTTCGAGCTGGCCGTCCACGACGTGCAGAAGGGCTGCCTGTGGGGGGCTAACCAGGAGTTCATCGCCAGCCGCCAGCTCGACAACCTGTCGTCCTGCCATGCGGCGCTTGCCGCAATGATAGCAACCAAACAGCCAACGGCCACCTGTGTGACCGCCCTGTTCGACCACGAAGAAGTCGGCAGCGAAAGCGCCGCAGGCGCGGGCGGCAGCTTCATCGCCGACGTGCTGGCGCGCATCGCGTCCCATGCCAGGCTGGACGAGGAAGACAGGCGACGCGCGATGGCGCGCAGCTTCTTCATCAGCGCCGACATGGCCCATGCCTATCATCCGAATTTCCCGAACGCCTATGAGCCCGGCCACAAGGTGAGGGTCAATGGCGGGCCGGTCATCAAGACCAATGCCAACCAGCGCTACACTACCAACGCCGAGACCGCCGCCCGCTTCATCGGATTTTGCGAACAGGCCGACGTGCCGCACCAGCAGTACGCACACCGCAGCGACCTGGGTTGCGGCAGCACCATAGGCCCTATCGTGGCGGCGCAGCTGGGGGTTGCAAGCGTGGATGTCGGTTCGCCGATGTGGGCGATGCACAGCGCGCGAGAAAGCGCCGGGGTGCATGACCAGGCCCATATGATCGCGGCGCTGACGGCGGCGTTTGCCAGTTGAAACAATAAACTTAATTCTTACCGGCCACACGCTGCATGGCCGCTCATGGCGCACGTTCGAGCCGCACTCGTGCTCCATTCCTGGACTTGCCATTAGCAGGCGATCGAGCTCCGCATCACGCGCAGCACCCGCTTCAGTCGAGAAATGATTCCGCCGGATGGTAATCCATGCCAAATGCTTCGGCGACCTTGCGGTGCGTGACTTTACCTCCGGCGAGGTTAAGCCCGTGCATCAGCGCCGGGGATTTTTTCAGCGCCTGCACATAACCCAGATTCGCCAGCATCTGCACATAGGGCAAGGTCGCATTGGTCAGCGCCAGGGTAGACGTGACCGGCACGCCGCCGGGCATGTTGGCCACGCCATAGTGGACGATGCCATCGACGATGAAGATCGGATTTTCGTGCGTGGTCGGATGCATAGTCTCGACACAGCCGCCCTGGTCGATCGCCACATCGACGATCACCGCCCCCCGCTGCATTATTTTCAGGTCATCGCGGCGCACCAGCTTGGGCGCGACCGCGCCGGGTATCAATACCGCGCCTATCAAAAGATCCGCGCCGGCGATCTGCTCGATCAGCCGGAGCCGGTCAGAAAAAACCAGCTGCACATTGGCCGGCATCACATCGCTCAAGTGGCGCAGCCTGTCCAGCGCGACATCGAGCATGACGACCTGCGCACCCAGCCCAGCCGCCATCTTGGCCGCATTCACCCCGACCACGCCGCAGCCCAGTATCACCACCCTCGCAGGCGGAACACCCGGCACGCCGCCCAACAGAATGCCGCGCCCGCCGTGCAGCCTCTCCAGATATTTTGCGCCCTCCTGTACCGCCATGCGGCCGGCGACCTCGGACATCGGCGTCAACAGCGGCAGTTCGCGCGACGGCAGCTCCACGGTCTCATAGGCGATGCAAATCGCACCGGATGCGAGCAGCGCGCGGGTCAACGCCTCGCTGGCTGCGAAATGGAAATAGGTGAAAATCACCTGCCCGGCCCGGATGCGCGACCACTCGGGCTCCATCGGCTCCTTCACTTTCACGATCATATCCGCCGCAGACCACACCGCATCGGCATCCGGCGCGATCTGCGCGCCTGCGGCAAGGTATTGCGCATCGGAAAAGCCGCTGCCCAGCCCAGCTGCGGATTCGACGATCACCTTATGCCCTGCCGACACCAGCGCCTCCGCACCGGATGGCACGAGCGCGACACGGTTTTCGTTGGTCTTGATCTCTTTCGGTATGCCTATTTTCATTTCAGTCGCCCGATGGCCAATCGTGGAAAGGGAACGGCATCTGTTCTGTCGCAAAGGTCAGAAAATTGACGATCTGCTGCAAATAGCGACCCAGGCTACGGCCAAATGAAATGAGCTGCCTATTGGGTGAGGCGTTCATCAACGCCAGCAAAAATTGTATGACCGTGACAATGCCCACCACGGTGCCGGATACTTGATATATCAAGGCCATCAGCAGCATATATAGACCGCGTATCCAAATGTTGCGCGGAGTTTCGGGTGTGTCCGGGGTATCGTTCATGACGGGTTCTCCTGTGTTTGGGTGGATGCGCGATCGATCCGGGCCGCGAGTTCGTGCAATGCACCGGCTATTTCCACGCGGTAATTATAAGCCTCATGGAGTTGGCGCAATGGCTCCGGCAACTGCGCCAGATTCGCCGCAGCATGCTTGCGCATATCCGCCAGCGTCGCTTGAGCCAGGCGCCGCCCTGCACGCATCACCGGCCTCAGCAATAGCTCGCCAGGCTGCACATCGTTTTCCAGGGTCACGACATCCGCAGCCATCCGGCCATCTGCATCGTAGCGGCGATACACCTGTTTGCGCCCCGGCCAGGTCTGCTTGCCTTCGGAGCGCTTGCGCCTCCCCGTGCCCGCATATTCGGCGAGCTTGTAGGCGCAGTCGAGATAAGGCATGTCGTTCGACGTATCCATGCGCGTGCCGATACCGAAGCCGTCCACCGGCGCGCCTGCCGCCAGCATGTCGCGCAGCGCATACTCGTCCAGATCGCCGCTGGCGAATATCGTCACATGTTGCAGCCCGCCCGCATCGAGTATCTGGCGCACCCGGCGGGCATGTTCGGCGAGATCGCCAGAGTCTATGCGCACGCCCTTGATGCGGATGCCCTCTCGTTCCAGTTTTGGCGCGAGCGCCACCACCTTGTGCGCCGCCGCCTCGGTGTCGTAGGTGTCGATCAACAGCACGACGTTATCCGGCTGGGCGCGGGCGAAATGCTCGAAGGCCAGCTCCTCGTCGCCGTGCGCCTGCACGAAGGAATGCGCCATCGTGCCGAACAGCGGGATGCCGAATTGCATGCCGGCCTGCACCGTCGCAGTCCCGTCGAAGCCTGCGATATAGCTGGCGCGCGCAGCCAGCAGCCCGGCTTCCGCGCCATGCGCGCGGCGCAAACCGAAATCGACCAGCAGCTTGTCCGTCGCGACCAGCTTGATACGCGCCGCCTTGGCAGCGATCAGCGTCTGGTAATGCAGCAGATTGATCAGCCGCGTCTCGACCAGTTGCGCCTGCGCAATCGGCGCCGTCACGCGCAGGATGGGCTCGTCCGGAAAAAATACCGTGCCTTCCGGCATCGCGTGCACATCGCCGTTAAAGCGCAGCGTTTCCAGCGTGGCGAGAAATTTTTTGCTGAAGCGTCCCGTGGATGCCAGCCAGGCCAACTCATCCGAAGTGAAATGCAGGTTTTCCAGGAATTCCAGCGCCTGCTCAAGGCCTGCCGCGATCAAGAACCCGCGCCCGGGCCGCAGCTTGCGCACGAAAAATTCAAACACCGCGACCTCTTCCATGCCGGCGTCGTGATAGCCCTGCAGCATCGTCAGCTGGTAGAGGTCGGTCAGCAGCGCGCTGTTGGTATGGTTGCCAGTCAAGCTCATCAGGCCACCTCGGCCAAGGTGATGCGCTGTGCACCCAGACTGAGCATTTCCTGTTCGGCTCGCTCCCCATCGCCGGGCTGCACATTCACCGCCCGGATCGCATCGCCCAGCAGCAACACCCGATAACCCAGACCCAGCGCATCACGCACGGTATTGAGCACGCAATAATCGGTGGCGAGACCGCCGATGAACAAGCGCCGTATCTTTGCGGCGTACAACAAGGTATCGAGATCGGTATCCTGAAAAGCGGAATAGGCATCCTGATCGACCGCAGTCGCCTTGGAGACGATCGTAGCGGAAGACGGCAACTGCAGCGCAGCAGCAAACTGCGCGCCTTGCGTGCCCGCGACGCAGTGCGGCGGCCAGATGCCCCCATAAGCCGTGAAAGAACAATGCTGCTCGGGATGCCAGTCGCGCGTCGCATACACCGGCAGCGCTGCGAAAATTTTCAGATAACGGTTGAGCACAGTCACCACCTCGTCGCCATGCGGCACCGCCAGGCTACCACCGGGCAGAAAATCGTTCTGCACATCGACCATCAGCAGCGCGTCGCCTGCGCAAGGCTGGCAGTCATTCCGATTCGGTGTATCCATGGTTCACCTCCTCATCCGCTGAGTATGGCGATAGGTTATCAGAATTCGCGGGGGATGAGGGGATTGGAGCTTGCGATTTACTTGAGGCCAACGCTACAGGTGGAGATTCAATCAGCGGCACCCAGAAATTAACTAACGCATCTCGATGAACTGTTCCAGATGCGCTAGAAAGGCCCGTGTCTTGGCGGGCAGGTAGCGGCGCATCGGCGTGACAGCCCATGCGGAAACGGCTGGCAAACACCACTTGGGTAATACGCGCACCAGACGTTTCATGCGCACGTCTTCCGCCGCATAGCGATCGGGCAGCGCGCCGATGCCCGCGCCATCGAGCAGGAGTTGCATGATCACGTCCATGGAATTCAGCGTGATTCTGCCGTGCGGCGTGCCTTCCCAAACGGACTTGTCGCGCAGCAGTTTCCAAGCGACCGGCGTTCCACGTGCCGACATCAATTGCACCGCTTTATGATGCTGCAGATCATCTGGATGCTTGGGTACCGGACGCAATGCCAGATAGATGGGACTAGCGTAGAGACCGATGCTTTGTTCGTCTATCTTGCGTGCAGCCAGAGCTGAATCGTCATCCAACTTTCCCATTCGTATCGCCAGATCGAAGCGCTCGCCGATCAGGTCGACACGCCGCGATGTGAGATCGAGATCGAACTGTATTTCGGGATAGGCCTCGATGAAAGTGGCGAAGGCCCGTGAATTCTGCTTGGCATATTCAGCCGGCATCGATACACGCAGGCGACCGCGCGGTCGCTCTTCCTGGCTTTGCACAAAATCGCGGGTGGCGGTCACTTCTTCGGCCACACGCCGACAATGTTCAAGAAATTCCATTCCGAAGTCGGTGAGCGTTAATCTGCGCGTGGTGCGCAACAAAAGCCGCTGCCCGAGAGCCGCCTCGAGATTAGCCAGGCGCCGCGAGACAGTGGCCTTGGGCATGCCTAGATGTTCTGCGGCGCGCACCATGCTTTCCTGATCGACGATGGCGACGAACAGGATGTAGTCATCGGCAGAGATATTTGATAATTCCATTTGTGGGATAGTCTATACCAATTAACTATCTTTATCTATCTTTTTGAGCCGCCTATGATGCACTCACTTTCTAACCGGATAGCTTACCAACAGGAGGACCGATCATGAAGATATTGGCGTTTGCAGCAAGCAACAGCAGGAAGTCGATCAACAAGCAATTGGTGGCGTATGCAGCCAGCCTGGTCAAGGATGTGGAAATCGAAGTGCTGGACCTGAACGATTACGAATTGCCGTTGTTCAGCGAGGACAGGGAACAGGAGCTGGGCCATCCTGAGCTGGCGAAAGCTTTCATCGCGAAGATCGCGGCCAGCGATGCGCTGATGATCTCCTTTGCCGAGCACAACGGTTCATACAGCGCGGCATGGAAGAACCTGTTCGACTGGAGCTCGCGCATCGGCAGGAATGTGTTCCAGGGCAAGCCGATGGTGTTGCTGTCCACCTCGCCGGGCTCGCGCGGAGGCGCAAGTGTACTGGCTGCGGCCACCAATTCGATGCCGTTTTTTGGCGGCGATGTGAAAGCCAGTCTTTCCATTCCGAGCTTTCACGAGAATTTCGATATCAAGCGTGGCGTTCTCAGCAACGAGGAGCTGAATGCCAAACTGGTCGAGGCGGTCAGACAATTACAAGAGTTGGTCCCTGCCTGAACCGTACCCTTACTGAAACTGGAGGAATCATCATGAATACCGATACAGTTGTAAAGAATTATACGCGCGGCATCGAGCGCATCGTTGATGGCATCGCCACATCGGACGGCGCGGGGGTGAAGCTGACCCGCGTACTTTCCGGCAAGCTGCAGAAACGTCTCGATCCGTTCCTGATGCTGGATGTTTTCAGCAGCGACAATCCAGACGATTACATCGCGGGCTTTCCCGATCACCCGCATCGCGGCTTCGAGACCGTGACTTATATGCTGGCCGGCCATATGCGTCACCGCGACAGTGCGGGGCACGAAGGTCTACTGAAAAACGGCGGTGTGCAGTGGATGACGGCGGGTCGCGGCGTGATCCACTCAGAGATTCCCGAGCAGGTGGATGGCCTTATGGAAGGCTTTCAGCTTTGGCTCAACCTGCCTGCGCAGCGCAAGTTGGCTGAGCCGTGGTATCGCGATTTCGCAAGCGAAACGATCCCGGAATATGTCACTCGGGAAGGCGTGAAAGTGCGTGTAATTGCCGGATGCAGCAACGGAGTTGAAGGTGCCGTGACTCGCGAAGTCTCAGAGCCGCTGTACCTAGACATCCATCTGCCAGCCGGTACGGAATATTCCACCGCACTGCCGTCCACGCACAACGCTTTCATCTACGTTTATCGCGGCACAGTGACGGTCAACGGTGTGCAGGTGGCGTCGCGCCGCATGGGCATCTTGAACAATACGCCGGCAGTTGAAGGCGTGACTCTTTCTGCAACTGAGGATACGCGCCTGATCCTCATCGCAGGCAAACCACTCAACGAACCCATCGTGCAGTACGGGCCGTTCGTGATGAATACGCAGCAGGAGATACATCAGGCGCTACACGACTACAACAGCGGGCATTTTGCCTGATCCACTTTTACCAACCCAAAGGAGTATGACATGAGCAATACAAATATTTTCAAGCAGTTCAACAACAGCATCGCGAATCTCGTCCACACACCCGCAGTGGGTGCGACGCTGGCGCTCGTCGCGCGGGTGTTCGCCTCGGCGATCTTCATCACCGCCGGTTATGGCAAGCTAGGCGCTGGCTATGCCGGAACACAAGCTTACATGGCATCGATGGGCGTGCCCAGCGCGATGCTACCTTTAGTGATCGCGCTGGAACTGGGTGGCGGGATCGCGCTGCTGCTCGGCTTCCAGACCCGCCTGGTGGCATTCCTGTTGGCCGGTTTCAGCATCATCGCCGGGATGATTTTCCACACCGGCGCCGACCAGATGCAGCAGATCATGCTGATGAAGAATTTTGCGATGGCAGGCGGCTTGCTTGCATTCACGATGTTCGGCGCCGGCCGCCTGAGCCTGGACGGTGAAACACCTACTTGATCAAACAAAGTGTAAGGTCATCCTGATCACCAATCGGTATTGATCTTCAATTGGAGCCTGAGATGTCAGCACGTATGCCCGTCATTTTTGTATCACATGGTGCGCCCGATGCCTTGCTAAATGCGCCGGACGCAGTGGCCAGCTGGCGCCAGATCGCCCGGCAGGTTGCCGAGCCAGCCGCGATACTTGTCGTGTCAGCCCACTGGGAAGCTCGCCAGCCGACAGTCAGTCTCGCCAACTTGCCAGAAACCATACACGACTTCTCCGGTTTTTCGCCGAAGCTGTACAGCCTGGAGTATTGTGCTCCGGGTGCACCGGCGCTCGCCGAACGGACCATGTCGCTGCTATCGAATGCTGGACTGGCGGCTGAACTTCACCCCAGCCGCGGACTGGATCATGGTGCATGGGTGCCGTTATCGGCGATGTACCCGCAGGCCGAAGTGCCGGTCACTCAGCTATCACTGATACGGAACGCCGACCCGGCAACCCATTTCGAGCTGGGTCGGGCACTGGCGCCATTGCGGGATGAAGGGGTGCTGATCATTGCTTCAGGCGCGATCACGCACAACTTCTCGTGGCTGAATTGGCGGGCGGACGCCGAAAGTGCACCTTTGCCGCAGGCGAAAATTTTTACCGACTGGGTGGCCAATCGGCTCGCAACGCAGGACATTTCTGCTTTGCTAAATTATCGATCGGCACCCTACGGCAAAGATTCCCATCCTACCGAGGATCACTTCCTGCCTCTGTTTGTTGCACTGGGTGCAGCGATGGATGATACGCCAGCGCGATATCAACCCCGGTTTACCTATGGCAGCTTGTCCATGGATGCCTATCTTTGGCCGGTTTCAGCAGTACAATCCTGAGCCTATGGGTATTCGATATTTCTGAAGTCAGGCATCCGATTTACCGAGAGAAGATAATGGTCGTTAGAATTTCCAAAGGCATCGAGTTGCTGCCGGATGACGGCACCGTCAAGCAGCTGTTTATCCTGTTGCACGGCGTGGGCGCGAATCCGTCAGGCCTGCTGCCGCTTGCCTATCAATTCAGGAAATCATTTCCGAATGCTGCGTTTGTACTTCCGGAAGGCAATTCCCAGTTCAATGGCGGTGGAGTCGGCCTGCAATGGTTCTCGATCAGCGAGGTGACTGAAGAAAATCGACCCTCGCGCGTTGCCGAAGCCATGCCCGCTTTGCATACTTTGGTGAGGCAGGCTCAGGACCGCTACCAGGTCGTACAAACTGACACGGCACTTGCCGGATTTTCCCAGGGGGCAATCATGGCGCTGGAATACAGCCTCGCCCATGATGGCGGCGTCGGCAGAGTACTTGCATTTTCCGGGCGATTTGCACAACTGCCGGAAAATGCACCCGAGTTAACTACATTGCACTTGATGCACGGAGAAGGTGACCGTGTGATACCGGTATCACACGCTTATTCCGCCTATGCAAGGCTTACTGAATTGCGAGGAGACGCCACGTTGGATGTCGCTTCATCAGTTGGTCACGAGATACACTCCGCACTTGCCGACCGGGCCATATATCGCCTGCAGACTTGCATCCCGCTGCGAAGCTGGAAGCAGGCGTTGAATAATGCGTAATCAAATATCATCTTGGCCCCAAAAATTACAATGGCATTCATTCCTGAATTCGCCACGCATGATTTACTGTTGCGTGGTAACTTTCACCAGCATCTGGATGCCCACTTTGTGAGCCATGGCTTAGGAGCTTGGTGAAAAACAAACCGCTTCACCCCTTGATGCAGATCAGCGGTCTCACCCGCGCCACCTTGCGCGCCAGCCCGGCTTGATCGGCGGCGTCCACCACGGCGCTGACATCCTTGTATGCGCCCGGTGCTTCTTCGGCGACGCCGCGCATCGACGGGCTGCGGATCAGGATGCCATGACCTTCCAGGTCGTCGATTACTTTTCGTCCGTTCCAGTTTCGCAACGCCTGATGGCGGCTCATCGCTCGCCCCGCACCGTGGCAGGCGGAGCCGAAAGCCTGCTGCATACCCTGCTCCGTCCCTGCCAGAATATAGGAGGCGGTACCCATGCTGCCGCCAATCAGCACCGGCTGCCCGACATCTCTCAAGGCAACAGGAAGATCGGGATGCCCTGGCCCAAACGCGCGGGTGGCACCCTTGCGATGTACGTGGAGTTTTTTCATGCGCCCATCCACCTGGTGTTCCTCTACCTTGCAGGTGTTGTGCGACACGTCGTACAGCAGCGGCAACCTGGCCTGCGGCAACACTTGTGCAAAAACTTCGCGCGTCAAATGGGTGAGTATCTGGCGGTTGGCCAGCGCGCAATTGATCGCCGCGCGCATCGCGCCCAGATATTCCTTTCCGAGCTTTGATTCGATCGGCGCGCAGGCCAGCTCGCGGTCTGGCAACCCGATACCATAGCCGGGCGCAGCGATCACCATCTGCTTCAAAAACTCGGTGCCGATCTGGTGGCCGAGGCCGCGCGAGCCGCAATGGATGCTGACGACGATGTCGCCCTGCTGCACGCCAAACGCAGCGGCGATTTCCGGCGCATACACGTCGGTCACTTGTTGTATCTCAAGGTAATGGTTGCCGGAACCGAGCGTGCCCATCTCGTCGCGCTGGCGCTTCTTCGCCTGATCGGAAACCTGTACCGGGTCGGCGCCCTTCATGCAGCCACCCTCTTCGATACGCGCGAGATCGGCTTCGCTGCCGAAACCGTGCTCCACCGCCCAGCGCGCGCCGCCCTTGAGCATCGCATCCATTTCCGTAGCATTCAGCCTGATTGCGCCGGTGCTGCCCATGCCTGCGGGTATCGCGTGATATAGCGCATCGGCAAGCCGCACCTTGACCCTCTCGACATCTTCAATCCGCAATCCGGTGTGCAGCGTGCGCACGCCGCAGGAAATGTCGAAACCGACGCCGCCCGCCGACACCACGCCGCCTGCTTCGGCATCAAAGGCAGCAACTCCGCCGATCGGAAAACCGTATCCCCAGTGCGCATCGGGCATCGCATAAGATGCCGCGACGATGCCCGGCAACATCGCGACATTGGTGACTTGCTCGTAAACCTTGGCGTCCATCTCACGCAGCAAAGATTCGCTGGCGAAGATCACGCACGGCACACGCATGTTGCCGAACGGCCTGATGTGCCATTCGTATTCGGATTTGCGATCGAATCGAGCGATATCCATAGCGTATCCCCCCAGTTGAAGTGCTACACATCCACCACACACTGAGCCACCCAGCTTCTATCCGGCTGTTGCGCCACCTTCAGCTCGGTATAGGTCGCGCCTTTTATTTCGACGGCGGGATGGTGTCGCGCCATTTCAATCGCCTCGCCCCATGCCTGCGCAGTGAGCAGATTTCCTTCCAGATGCACCGCAAAGCGACTGAACAACATGTTGCGCGTCGCCATCTCGTAAATCAGCACATTGAGCCAATCGACCAGCAGCAACTCAACATCGGGCGCAGCACAGGAAAGCCGGATCGTTTCCGCAGGTGCCACAATTGCCAGATCGGTGATCACCGCCGTCAGCGCCAAGGCAGCCTGCTCAAAAGCCTGCTCCAGCGTTGCACCGATACCGCGCACGCCGACATCGGCTTGATGGGGAAAGTGCTCCCAATGTGCATTGATGGTCATACGCTAACTTCCTTTTTTTGATTGTGCGCCGATTTTCGCTGCCCGGCAAACTCTCGCCAGCCATGCTAAAGTGCAACGCATACCAGCATGAACCTGAAAAACTTAGTTAGCCACAGAGAACACAGAGATCACCGAGATAAAACAAACGGTTTGAACAAGAGATTGACACACCCTTTGGGTGAGTAAATGGAAGCGTGTGAAATTGCCGCTCTCTCTGTGTACTCTGTGATCTCTGATAAAACTACTAGCCATTCCACTAGGCCGCCAAAATACGGCAGCCAAGTGGCTGGTTATGTGGCTTGAATTACGGTTTTTAGCGAAGGGAATAACCCGATGCCCGCCACTCTGATATCGGCAAACGCCTCAGCGGACTTGTTGCGCCAGCGACAACTGGTGGATGACTTATGCGCATCCGGAATCTTCCCGCACAGACCCAGAATCGAAGAGACGCACATTTCATGGGTGCTACTGACCGGGCACGATGCCTACAAGATCAAGAAATCCGTCGATCTGGGCTTCCTCGATTTTTCCACGCTGGAGGCGCGCCACTTCTATTGCAACGAGGAATTGCGTCTCAATCGCCGACTCGCCCCCGCTCTTTACATCGATGTCGTCGCGATCGGCGGCACGCCGGAACAACCAGAGTTAAGTAGCGAGCCAGCCATCGAGTACGCGGTGCACATGAAGCGCTTCCCCCAGTCGCATATGATGGATCGCATGCTGGCGCGCGGGCTGATTACGCCCGGGCATATCGACCGACTCGCCACCGTCATCGCCAGCTTTCACGGCGCGTTACCGCCTGCTGCAGCGAGTTCACCGTTTGGCATTATCGCGGCCATACAAGCCGCCGCGCAGCAAAACTTCGAACAACTGCCGCAACTGCTCGGCTCAGCCGATGATCTGGCATTGCTGGAAACGGTGCGTGTGGCCAGCTCGGCTGAATATGCAGCCTGTGAGCCGCTGTTCCGGCAACGCGCTGCAGCTGGCTTTGTGCGCGAGTGCCACGGCGACCTGCATCTGGGCAACATCGTCGTGCTGGACGACATGCCTACCCCATTTGACGGCATCGAATTCAGCATCGCGTTGCGCTGGATCGATGTAATCAGCGAGATCAGTTTCACGGTGATGGACCTGTTACGGCGCGGCCAGCCACAACTGGCCTGGCGTTTGCTCGACAAGTATCTGGAAAACACCGGCGACTATCAGGGATGCGGCGTGCTGCGCTTCTATCTCGCCTATCGCGCGATGGTGCGCGCCAAAATCGCCGCGATACGCGCCGGGCAGCGCGGCACCAGAATGAAAAATGAACTGAAGTCATGCCGCAGCTATTTGCGCCTGGCCAATAGCTGCCTGACACGCCGCCGCCCCGCGTTGATCATCACCCACGGCCTGCCCGGTTGCGGCAAAAGCACCTTCGCGCAAATCGCGCTGGAGCGGCTGGGCGCGATCCGCATCCGCTCCGATGTCGAACGCAAGCGTCTGTTCGGATTATCGCCGCTGGCCGACAGCAAGGCGCAGCTCGACGCGGACATCTACAGCGAAGAAGCGACACGCCTCACCTACGCGCACCTGCATAAGCTGGCGCGCGGCCTGATCGCCGCAGGTTTTCCGGTCATCGTCGATGCAGCATTCGTGCTCCATGCCGAGCGCGAAAGTTTTCGTGCGCTGGCAAATGAACTTGGTATTCCCTGTGTCATCGCCAGTTTGCAGACCGATGCGGCATTGCTGGAAGAGCGGCTGGCGCAACGCAGCCATCGGCGCAACGACGCCTCCGAGGCCGATGTTGAGGTATTGAAAAAATTGCAGGTATTTTACGAGCCGCTTTCCGGCGAAGAACTGGATGCCGCCGTAACCTTCATCAACAACGGCGATGTGGCTGCGCTGCGGGCTGCGGAAGAAACCTGGAAGTCGCTCGATGCACGCCTATTATGAGGCGCGGATTCAATTTTGAAGTGCAACACCCGACTTTAAGAATACATGAACGGGCATTCAGTACGAGTCCCAGGAGGACGGGGCAATTCAACGCGATTTATCCATGCTGCGTCCAAAAGGCTTCCACCAGTCCGCAATGATATTCCCCACAGCGGGACTCACCATATATCCGTATGAGCGATGGCAATCCAGGCCTTCATCACTCCGAAATAAGTTGTAGATGCCATGGCTATAATCTTCAATAGACTCCACTAACCCCATCTCCAGCATTTGATGAAAACTTTCCTTGAAATGGCTGTTAAGCGCAACAACATCACCTTCTGCCAGCAAATTTATCCAATGTCGAATCAGGTCGGGATAGCTTTCCTCAACACCTTGGCCATTCATGCCAAGTAAACGATGCTTGATGTAATGCATGCCCAAGGGGCTGCCGAGAGTCAAAAAATCTAACCTGCCTTTCACTCCCTCCTGACGTGAAAGTTCCCATAATGTATCGTAGGCGATGACAGAACCGAGACTGTGTCCGATCAATAACACATCATCTTGATTCTCGAGCATGGGGCGCAGTGTCCGCTTTAACAAGCCACGAACTTCGCTTCCAACATTATCGGTGTTATCAAAATAGCGGCCAATTTCATCGGCGGCACTGCGCACATCTTCGGGAAGCAACGGTATTAGCAATGGAATGTCATCACCCATCGTTAAAAGGACACGGCTCAGCCATACTCGCCATGAATTGGCTTCCCGAATGTCCAGCTCAGTGGGTTCGTGTTTGTTGATAAGCACATCAACCCAGGGAATATCTGTGCTTATATCCTCATGCGAGTGATAATAAAGATCGTTCCAGTCAACAAGATGGAATTGCGCATAGCTGTCCTGTAGTGTGTCGGCAAAAGCGCTATCAGCACGGCGCACCCCTTCGACGAGAGTGCGCCAGAGTAATTTGCTATGCTGCGCCTCCTCGGGCTTGGGACTCTTTCCCGGGACGAAAATTATTTGTTTTGATGTCATGATAGTTATTACTTCCGAAGTGAACAGAAACTTTACATCTCAAAATGTCTGTTAGAAAGACGCTGATTTATTCGTCATCTCCGCGAAGGCGGTGATCCAGTGCCTTATTTAACTGGGTTCCCGCCTACGCGGGAACGACGAAACCGAATAAATCAGCGTTTCCTTAGAAAACTCTAATTTTTTCAAACACTGAAATCCTGCCAAAATCGGGTGCTCGGCAACCCTCATTTTTTCCATCGATTAAATTAATTTCAACAGTGCGGAAATTATGATCACTATTCGAATATGTACCATCAGGGAATTCCGGAACCGTGCTAAATAAAATATTAGACGGGAAGTGATTGCGGCCTTGCCCGTAGCCAAAAAAAATTTCAAGCATACTGCGGGCATTTAAAGAGGGATGCCTATGTAAATGCTTTTGATAATCCAACGGAATAGAAAATTGAGGTTCCGTTCCTGGCACTCTGAAGACCCACAATCTTTATCTGAAAGCGGTCATTGAAGCTCCGCCAAATGCCGCCTCCACTTCGGCGCGCAGCAAAGCCCTGTCTTCTCCGACATAGCGCGGCGAAAAATGCATCGCGATGACGCTGCCAACGTGCGCAGCCGGGCGATCTCACCGGCCTGATGCGCGGTCAGGTGGAACTTGCGCTGCCCATGTCCGGCATCGCGTTGCATGAATACCGCCTCGATGTACAACAGGTCGGCGTCGCGTGCCAGGTCGACGATGCGCTTCACGTTGTCCTTGTGCCATGCGACATCGGTGACGTAGGCGATCTTCTGTCCGGGCACGATGCGCAGCGCGGGCTTCAGTTCGGCCAGTGACACCAGCCGCTCTCGTTGTGTATCACTTTCGCGCCATGCCACTTTTATCTGCCACTGCTCCGGTTCGTTGCGCAACACCGCCTGCTTCATGTCGCGCAGCCATGCACCCAGCGGCAGGCCGAGTTCCTGCAAACGATTCTTCCACACATTGACGTGCGCCTGCTCTTGAAGCGCATAAGCCAGGCAGGGGATGCCGCCGTGGTCGAGCAAGGCGCAGCGCACCTGCATCACCGACTCGCGCAGCAGCACATTGTCCGTACAGATCACGCCGGTTTCATCCACACGGCGGAACGCGCTGTGGCAGCGGAAGCTGGCGCGCCGCCCTGCCCCGTTGCCATCCACCTCGGAAACGTGTAGCGCAAAGTCTGACACATAGTTATGCACCAGATTCCAAGTGTAGGCGCGCAGCTTGCATTCTACCTGATCGAGAAAGCCGGGCGGGCCGAACAGCTGCAAGTCCTTTTCCCTTCCGAGCAGGATGCGCAGTAGCCAATCGAAACCGATAAAGTGATCCATATGAGCATGAGTAACGAACACATGGCTGATGCGCATTAGCTTGCGCGGGGGGAGCGCCTGGATGTCGCCCAGATCGAACAGCAACGCACGATGTTCGAACAGGCAGTCGACGAACAGTACGGGGTCACCCGTCGAACCATTTATCAGATGGGGATGAAAAGTTGGGCGCATGGCTGCGCGTATCGTGATACTACAACACCACCGGCCTGTCCGGCAATTCATTGGCCGGCATCTCGTTGCCTTTGCCGCTGCGTGCCGGGAAGTGGTGCGACAGATGCTCGCCCACCGCGTGTATGCCGGTGAGCACGCCCGATTCAAATTCTCCTTTGCGGAACGCCGCCTCCATCTCGCGGCAGATCGCTTCCCAGGTTTGCTGCCCGAGCCTGACATGTATGCCGCGATCGGCAACGATCTCGACATCATGGTCTGCCAATAACAGATAGATCAGCACGCCGTTGTTATGCTCGGTATCCCAGACGCGCAGCTTGGCAAACACCTCGATCGCGCGTTGCTGCGCAGTCTGCCCCGCCAGCAGCGGCGCCAGTTCCAGCGAGGCCTCGACCGCAAAGCGGATCTGTCCCGCATGTTGCGCTTCGGTTGTCTGTATCGCGCTCTCGATCGCATCCATCGCGCGCGATGGAAATACGCGCCGCACCGCCGCACGGCCTGTCGATAGATGTCGCATCACTCGCATTAAATTCATCACCATCTCCCGGAGGCGCCGCCCCCACCAAAGCCACCGCCCCCGCCGCTGAAGCCTCCTCCACCTCCGAAGCCGCCGCTTCCAAAACCACCACCGCCATAACTGCCAAAGCCGCGCCCACCACCCAGCAGCACGAACACGAACGCCATCAGCCCGACGAACAGCGCGATCAACATCTGCGCGACCACCAGCCAGGCCAACATTCCCAGCGCTCCGCCCATCAGCACGGCGGCGGGCAAACGCCCGAGCAGCGCACGCAACATGCCGCCCACGACCACCACCAGGCCAAAACCGATAAATAACAGCGACTCGATATCATATTTTCCGCTCGCGGCAGCACGCCTGGGGGGCGGCAACGGTTCGCCGTTGACGACCTGCATCATCGCGGCCAGGCCGGTCTCGATGCCGGAATAAAACTCGCCGCGCTTGAAACGCGGAACTATGATTTCTTCGATGATGCGGTTCGCGGTCGCGTCGTTCAGCACACCTTCCAGACCGTAGCCCACCTCGATGCGAAGTGCGCGATCGTCCTTCGCGACGATCAGCAACGCGCCGTCGTCCACCCCCTTGCGGCCCAGCTTCCACGCCTCGACGACACGAATGCCGAATTGCTCGATGCTTTCCGGCTGGGTGGTCGGCACGATCAGCAGCGCAAGCTGCGCGCCTTTGTTCTTTTCAAATGCGGCGAGGCGGGATTCCAGTGTCTGTGCTTGCCCCGCATCCAGCGTCGCGGTTAGATCGGTGACGCGGTGCGCGAGTGGAGGCACGGGCACATCCGCTCGAACTGCCCCGCTAAAGAGCAGCGCCAGCAGCAGAAACCCAGTACAGAATTTTCTCATGGGCACCTCGTCATTTATATTTCGATAAACCCGTTCAGATTTCCGTTCGCTCCTTCGACAAGCTCAGGACGGACGAATTCGAAGGGTTCACTGCGAACGGCCATTATGTATCTCAGCGACTGTCCGTTCGTGCTGAGCTTGTCGAAGCATGAACGGACAATCCGGACATGTTATTTGGCCGGAACGGCCTTGGGCGCATCGAAACTGACCACGGGCGGGGCCGAAATTGCTTTCTCGTTCTCCACGGTGAATGAGGGCTTCACCTTGTAACCGAATATCATCGCGGTCAGGTTGGTCGGAAATTCGCGCACCGTGACGTTGTACTCCTGCACCGCCTTGATGTAGCGGTTGCGCGCCACGGTGATGCGGTTCTCGGTGCCTTCGAGCTGTGCCTGCAGGTCGCGGAAATTCTGGTCGGATTTCAGCTGCGGGTAATTTTCAGATACTACCAGCAAACGGCTCAGGGCCGAAGTCAGCTCGCCCTGTGCGGCCTGAAATTTGGCGAAAGCCTGCGCGTCGTTGATCAGCTCGGGCGTGGCCTGGATGCTGCCAACCTTGGCGCGCGCTTCGGTCACACCCAGCAACACGGCCTGTTCCTGTGCCGCATAGCCTTTCACGGTATTGACCAGATTCGGGATCAGGTCGGCGCGGCGCTGGTACTGGTTCAGCACTTCCGCCCAGCTCGCCTTGATCTGTTCATCGGTGGTTTGAAAGGTGTTGTAGCCGCAGCCGCTCAATAAAGCAGCCAGTAAAACGATCCATAAGGTACGCATCATCGATTCCTCCTATTACAAGTCAAACACAAGTAGAAACTATAGCACCATTCCAACCCAATCAGGCTTAATCTCCTGACTGGAGTATCACTTGCACCTCGCGGGTTTTCCCTTGCCGCAGCACGCTCAACTTGACCTTGTCGCCCACCTTGTAGTCATCCAGGAGCGCGACAAGTTTACCGACGCTGTCCACGGGCTTACCTTCAATTGCGGTAATGATGTCACCTGGGACAATCTCTCCTTTGTTGGTCTGGACTATCCCTTTCAATCCCGCTGCACCGGCTGATGTACCGGGCTGTACCCTTAGAATCACTACACCCTTAATTTCCAGTATTTCCATCAAACGCGCATTGAGGTTATCGTCGATTTCGATGCCCAGTGCCGGACGGTTATATTTTCCGTTGCGTATGAGTTGTGGCACTACCCGATTGACCGTATCCACCGGGACGGCAAAGCCGATACCCGCATTTGCACCGTTAGGACTGTATATGGCCGTGTTGATGCCGATCAGCCGCCCTGCCGAATCGAGCAGCGGCCCGCCGGAATTGCCCGGATTGATCGCCGCATTGGTCTGGATCAGATGCTCGACCATTGCGCCGCTTTCTTCAGTGAGCGAACGATTCAATGCAGAAACAATGCCATTGGTCAGCGTCCAGTCCAACCCGAATGGATTGCCTATAGCAAAAACTTTTTGCCCCACTTTTAGATCGCGGCTGGTGCCTATAGGCAGGGGCGACGAATACTTTTGATTGATGTTGATCTTGAGCACGGCAATGTCATGCATCGGGCTGGTGCCGACCAGGCTGGCTTTGTAAGCCTTGCCATTCGCCAGCCTGATAGTAGCTTCGCTGGCATTCTGGATAACATGGTAGTTAGTTACCACATGGCCAGAATCATCCCAGAAAAAGCCCGAACCGGAACCACGGGGAACAGAAAACGTGTTGCGCGACCAAAAGTCCTGCACCTCGGTACTGGTTGTGATGAACACTACCGAGTCACGTGATTTTTCAAATAACTCGATGGTCGCTTTTTCATCTGAGGCTAATTCACCACGTGGACTAACCGGGCGCGGTGCCGCATCGGCACCATCTGCCGCAGGAATACAAGCCAGCAACACTCCAAACAGCGCAGTGGCAATCACCCCGACCAATGAGGCGCGGATCAAACGCATGAAATTCAACAAGGAATCACTGGACAAGATAACTCTCCTTTGGCGACATAAATAATGGCTAAGCAAGCAGTTTCAAGAGGGGCTTGAAATAAAAAAAACCACCCCAACATCGCGCCACAGAGTTGATGGATGAGCTGCTGATGAGTAATCCAACTTCTCTCTTTTTTCAATCAATCTTAATGAAATCGCGCCGGTCAAAACTGCTGCGAATTTATTGAAATTTTTGTCGAAAGGTCACAATATGAAACTAAATAACCTATCTGTAAGTATCCTGCGCTTGCTGGGAATCGGTCTCGTTTCAGTCGCTCTGTCAGCTGGTTTCAGCTATGCTTCACACGATGCATCGACCACAGAAAAATCATCTCCCAAGTCGAATGAAACTGCGGTTGCCGGATCAACGCAATCCAGATCATCCGGTACGTTGCCAGACTTTAGCGAAATTGCGGAAAAACAGGGAACGGCTGTTGTGAACATCAGCGTTTCCGGAACTGCCAAGACCGGCATGCAAAGTTTCCAGGGGTTTCCCGGCACGGATCCCGATGATCCGTTTTATGAATTTTTCCGTCGATTCCAGATTCCCGCTCCACAAGGAGGACAGCCAACTCATGGCCTGGGTTCTGGCTTTATCATCAGTTCGGACGGGATCATCCTAACCAACGCCCATGTGGTAGCCGATGCCGATGAGGTGATCGTAAAACTGACCGACAAACGCGAATTCAAGGCAAAGGTGATCGGCGCGGACCGGCCGAGTGACGTTGCAGTGTTGAAAGTTGATGCCAATGACTTGCCCGTGGTCAGGATCGGCGATGCACAAAAATCCAGAGTGGGAGAATGGGTCGTCGCTATCGGCTCGCCATTCGGATTTGAAAACAGCGTCACGGCGGGCATCATTTCAGCGAAATCCCGTTCACTGCCGGATGAAGGCTACGTGCCATTTTTACAAACAGACGCCGCCATCAACCCAGGCAATTCGGGCGGCCCGTTGTTCAATATGAGCGGCGAAGTCATCGGCATCAACTCGCAGATTTACACCCGCAGTGGCGGTTATCAAGGACTATCGTTTTCCATTCCAATTGATGTAGCGATGAAGGTGGAGAAACAGTTGCTCGACCACGGCAAAGTCAGTCGCGGGCGGCTGGGTGTGATGATCCAGGAAATCAATCAGGACTTGGCGACTTCGTTCGGGCTTGAAAAGCCAAACGGTGCACTGGTGGCTTCAGTTGAAAAAAACAGCCCCGCGAAGCGCGCAGGCATTGAACCCGGCGATGTCATTTTAAAATTCAACGGTAAGGAAATCATTCATTCCAGTGACCTGCCTCCGATGGTGGCCGACCTGGTGCCAGGCTCGGCAGCATCGTTGGAAATCTGGCACAAGGGCAAGACAACAAATATCTCCATAAACGTAGGCGAGATGAAGGAGGCAACAGCCAAAGCAGAACCGGATAGCGTTGCTAAAGGTAAACTCGGCCTTGCGGTTCGCCCGTTGACATCTGAAGAGCGTAAGAAAGCTGGCTTGGCAAACGACGAAGGCGTGATCGTCGAGCACCTTGCCGATGGCCCTGCTGCACGTGGAGGCATACGCCAAGGCGACATTATTTTATCGGTCAATAGCGAGAAGGTTGGCAGTGCAGAAAAAATGCGTAGCCTGGTGGAAAAGCACGGCAAGCTTATGGCAATTCGTATTCTGCGCGGTGACATGATGTTGTTTGTGTCCGTCAAAATTGATTAGGCAAGGTGTTCAGAATGAAAAATTACTACTCATTCCTGCCAGATTTTTTAGGGCTCTTGAAAATTAATTAGCCGTACACATATTGGGAGACGCGAGAGCACCATTCATTTTATTCAACAAGACTAAAGGAGAATATCATGGTAAACCTGTTACGTTACAACCCGGCTGACAATACTTTTGACGACCTGTTTCGCGGTTTTTTGATGCGCCCCGTGCGTATGGATAGCGCTCAGGAAATGCAGATCAAACTAGACGTCAGTGAAGATGACAAAAGCTATACCGTTCATGCCGAAATCCCGGGCGTAAAAAAAGAAGACATACATGTCACCATAGACGGCAATCAAGTTTCCATCAGCGCTGAAGTTAAGAATGAAAAAGATGTTAAGGAAGGTGACAAGGTGCTGCGCAACGAACGCTATTACGGAAAAATATCTCGCGTCTTTACTTTGGCACAGGACGTTGAAAGCGAGTTGTCAGCAGCAAAGTATAACAACGGGGTGCTGGAGTTGACCTTGCCGAAGAAGGCGACTGCCACGACAAAACGGTTGACCATCAATTAATGAGGAGGGTACTTTATGGAACAAAAATAAAAATATTTAGTCTTACGCCGGCCCCAATCATTTGGGAATTGTTGATAGTAATATTTTAACGATTATTTATTTAATGAAGGAGATTAAAAATGAAAGTTGAAAACAACAACACCCTCTTGAAAAATACTGAAGCCAAGTTTGACCCTGATACGCAGTTCCATGTTGCTCTTGGATGGTTGACAGCGTTGTCAGTATCAATCGCTGCAATAGCGACCGCTGCATAAGGGCGCTGTTTGCTGCAGATATCCAAAGGGCGGTTTAACCGCCCTTTGTCATTCGCAATCATTTTGTATAGGCGCATCAAACAGCCTGCCCTGCCGCATAGCCGGATGCCCACGCCCACTGGAAGTTAAAGCCGCCGAGCTGCCCAGTGACATCCACCACCTCGCCGATAAAAAACAGTCCCGGCACTTCCAGGCACTCCATAGTTTTTGAAGAAAGCGCGCGCGTATCGATCCCGCCGCAGGTCACTTCGGCCTTGCTGTATCCGGCGGTTCCGGACGGGGTGACCTGCCAGTCGTGCAGTTGCGCGGCTATCAGTTTGCGTTCCTTGTCGTTGTACTGGTTGAGCGGCCTGTTCTCGATCTGGGTCATCTGCGCGCACCACACATCGGAGAAGTTTTTCGGGAACCATTGCGTCAAATAATTGCTGAGCAATTTCTTGCTGGCCTTTTGCTCGGTCAACAGGGACAGCATATCGCAATCCGGCAACAGGTTGATATGCAGCGGCTCGCCATGCTGCCAGTAGGAAGAAATTTGCAGTATTGCCGGGCCGCTTAGGCCGCGATGCGTGACTAGCATGTTTTCACGGAACGATTGCTTGCCGAAACTCACCGCCACATCGAGCGATACCCCGGTCAGATCGGCATAAGGCTTCCAGTCGTCCGGCGCAAAGGTCAGCGGCACCAGACCTGGTTTGAGCTTGGTGATCGGGATGCCGAATTGTTCGGCGACATGGTAACCGTAAGGGGTCGCACCGGTCTTGGGGATCGACAAGCCACCGGTGGCGATCACCAGCGAAGCCGAGTTGAAATCGCCGCGCGAGGTGCTGACGTGGAATTTATGTTCTTCCTTTTTCGGTGATTCGTTTTCTGCGGGCGCGGCGTAGTTGATTTCACCAATCTCGCAGCTCATGAAACGTTTCACGCCCGCCGCTTCGCATTCACCGCGCAGCATCGCGATGATGGCGTCCGATTCGTCGTCGCAAAACAGCTGCCCCAGCGTTTTTTCGTGATAAGCGATGTGGTGTTTTTTCAGCAGATCGATGAAATGCTGCGGCGTATAGCGCGCCAGCGCCGACCGGCAAAAATCCGGGTTGTTGGAAATAAAGTTGTCCGGTTTGGTGTTGATATTGGTGAAGTTGCAGCGCCCGCCGCCGGAGATGCGGATCTTCTCCGCAAGCTTCTTGGCATGATCGAGCAACACCACGGAACGCCCGCGTTGCCCGGCTTGCAAGGCGCACATCAGGCCTGCTGCACCAGAACCGATAATAATCACATCTGTTTTCATAGTTGTTCCGTTCAGCCCATCACGAGCATTAATTAATGAGCATATTGTTTGACGAAGGCCCTCACCGCATTGCGGTACTCGACCCAGCCTATCGTGCCGGTGTTGTTGTGTTCACCGCCCTCGATCAGCACCAGCATTTTCGGTTGCGGCGCGGCGGCATACAATTGTTGCGCCATCTGCGGCGGCACCCTCTTATCCCATGTGCCGTGTATCAACAGCACGGGAATTTTAAGCCGGGAAATCTTTTGCAGCGTATCAAAACGCTGGTCGAGCAGCCTATCGACCGGCAGATAACCGTATTCCAGCTTGCCCATCTCGACCATCGAAGTAAAGGTGCTTTCGGTAATCAACCCGGCTGCTTCGGGGTGATGTACCGCCAGATCAACCGCAATCGCCCCGCCAAGCGAATGCCCGTAGATGAAAGTTTGCTGCGGCTTGACGCCGCGCGCCTTGAGCAGATATTGCCATGCCCCTTCGGCATCTTCATAAACTTTAACCTCGTTCGGCCTGCCGCCGCTGCTCTTGCCATAGCCGCGATAGTCCGATACCAGCACGTTATAGCCGAGCTGATGCAAACGTTGCGTGTGCTCCAGATTGTTGCTGATGTTGCGATAATTGCCGTGCAGATAAAGCAGTGTGGGCGCATTCTCCTGCTCGGCAGGAACCCACCAGGCATGCAGCTCGCCCCGATCCGATCCGCTGCCGACCGGGATGTGCAGCTCCTCGAATTTCATGCCCAGCCGCTCAGGCGTGGTTTGCAGCACAGGCGACGGCTCGAACACATGATCGAGCTGGGTTGCCCACATATAGGCGCAAGCGGCAACATACAACAGCGCTAACATACTGGCGCCGATGGCTATACGGCGCACCAAAACAGATAAGCTCACGCAGCCCCTTCCAGTTTCTTCCACAAACAGGCACCCTTGCTGGCCTTGTCGATATCGGCCAATTGCTGCGTATGCGCCGCCAACTCTTCATCAGTGGGCAGCAACACGCGCAGCTTGGGGCGCGACGCGTCAGTGTTCAACACAGCCGGCTTGCGCTCCATCGGCGCATCATCACCGAGCAGACTCTCCTGGCCGCGAGTCATCGCGAAATAGACTTCGGCGAGCAGCTCGGTATCCAGCAACGCGCCGTGCAGGCTGCGATGCGCATTGTCGATATCATAGCGGCTGCACAAAGCATCCAAGCTATTTTTCTTGCCGGGATGCATCTCGCGGGCAACCTTGAGCGTATCCACCACCGTGTTTTGCAGCGGCGGCATACCGATCAATTCCAATTCGTTATTCAGGAAGCCGATATCGAACGGCGCGTTGTGGATGATCAGCTCGGCACCCTCGACAAATTCAAGAAAGCTGACCGCGATGTCGGCAAACTTCGCCTCGTTCTGCAACCGCTCGTAGGTCAGGCCATGCACAGCCACCGCGCCCGCATCGATCTCGCGTTCCGGGTTGAGATAGCGATGAAAACGGCGCAGCGACACCTTGCGCCCCTCCAGCTCGATTGCCGCCAGTTCGATGATGCGGTGCCCCTGCTTGGGGTCCAGCCCGGTCGTTTCGGTATCCACAACTATCTTACGCATTGCCTGTCTCCTGATGATGCCCGGCCATAACCCGCGACTTGGCGAGTGTTGTTTGCCCGACTAGTCGAATGGCTAGAAGTGCCCTAAAGTTTTTCGGATATCATTTCCACGCCGCGATTCGCCAGCTCATCGGCGCGCTCATTGCCGTCGTGCCCGGCATGCCCCTTGACCCACACCCACTCGACATGGTGCTGCTCGGCCAGCGCATCCAGCTTGCGCCACAGGTCCTCGTTTTTCACCGGCTTTTTGTCGGCGGTTTTCCAGCCGCGCTGTTTCCAGCCGTGTATCCATACACTGATACCCTGCTGCACATATTTGGAATCGGTGTGCAGCCGCACCTGGCAATGACGCTTCAACGCTTCCAGCGCGGCGATCGCACCCATCAGCTCCATGCGGTTGTTGGTGGTATGCGCCTCACCGCCGAACAGCTCGCGTTCCTTGCCCTTGCTGCGCAACAGCGCACCCCAGCCGCCGACGCCTGGATTGCCCTTGCAGGCACCGTCGGTAAAAATCTCCACTACATCTTTGCTCATCGGTGTTCTGTCCCGTTACGCAGGGTAATCCTGTGGTTCAACCTGTTATTTATCCGGGGCCGCACCGGTAGCAGTTTGCTGACCAGCCCCTCGTTCCATTGCGGCTTGATCAGCCGCATGCCATGCACGCGTTTGACCGCATGCACAAAATACACCCCGCCGCTGACCGCCCACCAGCGGTCGCCTGCCGCCTCCATGAAGGAGAAGCGCTCCAGCCATTTAGCCTGCTGGAACGGCGGCGCATAGGCGGCAAAGCGGCCTCCCGCCATTTCAAAACTCAGCAACGCCAGCCAATCCTTGAGACGCGGCAGCGCAATGAAATTGCCATTCCATGGATAACTTTGCTTGTTGCCCAAGGTGCGGCGCAGCCCCCACAGGCTGCGTGGATTCAAGCCGCTGATGATCAGGTTACCTTCCGGCCGCAATACCCTGGCTACTTCGCGCAGCACCTGATGCGGGCTTTCGGAAAATTCGAGCACATGCGGCAATACCACCAGATCCATGCTGTCGCTGTCGAATGGCAATTCCGTGCAAATCAGGCGCACCTCATTTCCATGCTGATTCCCCGCGCTGAAACGCAACGGCATCCGGTTGCCGCGCAAAAAATCATGGCCCTTCAGACCCAATTGCAGCGCGTTATAGCCGAATATATCGCTCACCGCATGATCGAAGTACTTCTGCTCATGGGCTAGCACGTAATTACCTTGCGGCGTCGCAAACCATTCGCTCAAATTCCGTGCAGTTGACTTACAATCCGACATCGCTTCCGTTCCACCCGTAATAATGTTTACCGCCACAACAGAAATCAGCGCCATCCCCGCCCTGCAGGACAACTACATCTGGGCGATCCATGACGGCTTGCACGCTGCCGTGGTCGACCCCGGCGAAGCCGGGCCGGTTCTGGCCTTCCTGAATGCGCACAAGCTGCAATTGGGCGCGATTCTGTGCACCCATCGCCACCATGACCACATCGGCGGCATCGCAAAATTGCGCGAAGTATACAACGTGCCGGTGTATGGGCGGCGACATCCCAACAATCCGCACATCACCGATGATCTGCGCGAGGGCGACCGGCTCAAGCTGGCTGCGCCCTCCATCACATTCGACATCATCGAAATTCCCGGCCATCTCGACGATCATATCGCCTACCTCGCACCCGAAGTCTTATTCTGCGGCGACGTATTGTTCGGCGCGGGTTGCGGCAGGAATTTCGAAGGGACACCCGCGCAACTGCATCATTCCCTGCAGCGCCTGGCCCAACTGCCCGATGCTACCCGTATCTATTGCGCCCACGAATACACCGCCGCCAACCTGCGCTTCGCGCAGGCCTGCGAACCGGACAACCTCGCGGTGAAACAGCGCATAGCCGCCACCCGGCAACTGCGCGCGGCGAATTTGCCCACCCTGCCCTCCAGCATCGCGCTGGAAAAGGCCACCAACCCCTTCCTGCGCTGCAACCAGCCGGAAATCATCCGCACGCTGCAACAGCGCGACTTGCGTGACACCAGCGCGTTGGGCGTATTCACGGCGCTACGCGAATGGAAGAACCGTTTCTGATTGCGGCAAAAGACATTATGAGATATCCTGCGCGCCCTTTTCGGGAGTGGATAGCAAATTTGAGCAGCAAAGCATATTCCGAAAAAGTTGATACCTCACGGAGAGGTGGATGAGTGGTTTAAGTCGCACGCCTGGAAAGCGTGTTTAGGGTAATACCCTAACGCGGGTTCGAATCCCGCCTTCTCCGCCAGCATACCTAGCATTCATGCGGCTTACAGCGTGATTGACAAAAGCAGTTCTTACCGTAGTTCTTACTCTGCGACATAGCGAAAAAAACCGCCACATCATCCCGAACGTGGCGGCCCAATGGCAAAACATGTGCGGGTTAATGCCCTGCTTCCTGCAATTTTTGGATACCTGAAAAACTGCGGGGCGATGGTTTCCTCCATTTGCGCTGATCTGTCCGATGTAGCGAGGCGGCAAGCGTGACGCATTCGGCGAGCGATAAGTTGCAACTTGCGATCCGATCCATAGCGGCTTCCAACTCCCTCAAGCGATCAACTTTTGTCTGGTAGGGCCGCGTTACCAGTCGCCCGTCTATTTCCTTGGTGTGCATAGGGTACCCCCTTCGTATGGTTCGTTCGTTGCTTGCGGATCGTGTGATTCATTTTGTTGCGCTCAAAACGCCCGCCTGTCCACAAATATTTATCGGGCCGCACAAGCGGGCGCGCGTAAGACATTTTATACCATAGTTAGTGAGTGCTATCAATAAAAGCCATGTAAAACGCCGCATATTTCGATAAAAGCGGGCAATTCGCCTGTCGTCTTGGGGGGATGAAATAGTCACAGGGTAAGTACTGGGGTAAGAATGACGCAGGATAATCACGCTGTAAGCCGCATGAATGCTAGTTATGCTGGCGGATCGTATATCCGCCAATGACTCGAAAGATTACGGGTACGTGCCCATATATAGGGGTATTGGATCGAGCATTACTGATTGCTATAGGGGGTACATCCCCCATGCCGGGCTTGATATGCGCGGCGTACTCGCCCACACGTTCGTACAATTTCAGCAATACCGCAACGATTGAGCGGATAGCAGACGATAAAAACGGGACAGCCGTTAAGCCATCCCGTTCAAGTGTACAAATTGAAAATATTATGCTGGCGGCTTATACAGCTCGGTGGCGATATAATCGATTACATCGCCTGCGGCCTCGCCAATCAATCGCTCCATGTCGATCTGGGCCCGCATCAGGTTTGTTAAATTTCTTTCCATGGCGACCGCGGCTCGGTAGTCCCCATCGGTACTTGCTATTTCAGCAATGTCAGAATCAGTCAGCTCAAGCAAAATAGTGCCGCCAGGGAATTCGTAAGGCAATTCGTAAATCATGATTTGATCCTTTCGTGTAATTGAATAGAGGTGCGGGGTTATCGAGCTTGCGTGACCGTTACGCCGGCTTTCTTGGGCGGCAGTTTCGACATGATTGTTGTGATGCTCTGCCGTTGCCACTCAGCTTGGGCACTTAATAAGCTCGCCTTAGCTACCTGACCGGGCCTGATGCTCGAGCAATGCTTTGACCATACGTCAGGCAGCACCGCAGTCCATGCAGCGGGCAAATCGAATCCTAGCGCTTGTATGCGTGTCAAGGCTTGCGCGAAATATAGCTTCTCGCCGCGCTGCATAGCTTCAAGTGTCCGGGTGAGCTCCGGGCCTTTGAGATCCAAGCAGTGTCGGGCCACGAGCTGGTCATTCATCGCGCCTACCGCATTACTTTCCAATAAGGGCTGCGGGCCATAGGCTTCCCTCGTTGCTGCTACAAGGTGCGATTCGGTTTGCTGGACCCGTCGTTCTATGATCTCTACGGCTTCACGCGTAATCGGACCTTGCGTTTCGAGCAATTGAGCAAGAGCCTCCCTGCGGCCAAGGTCGCTCAAACGGTTGTCTACCAGAATGGATTGTCGGCTATTCTCATACTTGGCCAAAACTCCTATCGCGTCGTGTATAGGCGTCTGATCCACACCAGAGGGGGCATTATTTACGACGAGGGGTTTACCTTCAGATAAGCTAAACAGTTTGCAGCGTCCACCTTCGGCCTCGGAATATGAGATATGCGGCAGGGTGGACATATCGAATGTGATTTCCATAATTGAGTCTCCTATTTAAGCGGCCAAGTCGGTATGGCTGGCACGGGTTGAGGTTTGGTCGGCTTGAGCTGGCCTTCGTGGAATTTGCCTTTCGATTTCGTCATAATTGAGTCTCCTTCAAGTTGAGTGCCGCGTTGATACCGCAACGCGGCGAACGGTATTCATTCCATGCGCGCCAAGGATTGCATCCGGCCCTATACAGACGCGGGGGGTGCGTGTGCTGCATCGGTGCTGGCTTTGCCACAGGTTCGATCAAGTAATACTCGCCCAAGCCACAATGAGCCTTTCTCGCTTCGTCGTTGCCGACGTCCCGCCTGTGATAATGAAGCGCGCCACAGTGCGGGCACAGCACACTGACCTGTATTTCGTTCGAACTGATAACCACAGTGTCCATAATTTAATCTCCTATCTATAATTTATAAATTTGCGGCGACCTATCCTCAGCGGTAATTTTGAGGTCGCCGCAAATTGCCTATTTATTAAGCAATTTGCGTCGGCTAAAAAAGTGCGGCTGCGGCTACCTTTTCCCTTAAGGAAACTCCTGCGCCGCACCACCCCTTTTGGGGGGTGTGGCTGCATTGCGGCAGGCTGCGAAATATAGAGGTCGCCGCAGGTCGCCGCAGGTCGCCGCAAATCAATTTTCCACCCCGATAATACGCAACCCAGACGGCGTTAATATCCAGCGCTGCGATAATTTCCGATCAGGCTTTTTATAATCTTCCGGAGTAATATAACCAGCTTTTTGGCAGTCGGAAATTACCGCAAAGAGCTGGTCTTTGGTCAGGCCTTCTGGGTAATTCGGCTCAAACTGGAGCAATGCAAAAGCGTTGTGAGTCGGGCTAAAAGGAGAGATGCCGATTGAATGCCCGCGAAGGTGGAAATCGTTTATCACACGCAGCACCGCCAATTTGTCAGCGTGATATTTGAATGGGTTAGCAATATTTGGTGCGACCTTTCCATCGGTCGGACAAATGACACACGAAGTAATCGGGTCGCCATCGGCATCAATTCCCAGTTCAACAACTTGCAATTTGAATGGGTGGGCTACACCGTCGATTCCGTCCTTGGATTTCGCATTAATCCACTCGCGGTAATCCCCGGTGCGGCGAACTTCGATAGCTGCGTCCAAGGCAGCATGCAAGCTTGAATGGCCACGCAGCCCCTTGCTTGCGTCCTTGCCTGTATGGTGTACCAGCACAACAAGCCCGCCGATTAGCGTGGCCAGTTGCTTCGCACCAGCAATTATTAAACCCATCGCAGCGCTGTCGTTTTCATCTGCGCCGGGGGCGGCCTGATTTAGGGTGTCGATAATGACTACGCTCGAACCGTTCGCCTTTACCGCCGCCGCAAGTGCGGCTATATCGGCAGGGTTAAGCAAATTGAACGGTTGCAGAACATAAAAAACATTCTCCGAAGCCGAGCCATACCGTAGGGCATAGGCACCGACTCGGTTTTGCAATCCCGCCTCACCTTCCAGCGAGACAATCGTTAGTCGGCATTTTTGTGACTTGTAACCGAAGCACGGCTTGCCATCACCTATGGCATTTGCAAGGTCGAGCACTAAAAATGATTTTGCAGAGCCAGGGCCGCCGAATATCGCCGCTACTCCTTGCATGGGCAGCACGCCTTTGACCAGCCAATCCTGAGCGGGCAGTTTCCTCAAATCTCCACTGCTCAGCAGCGTAAACCCGGCAGCCGCTCGCGCAGAGTCACCCACTGGGCGCATGCCAACAGGGGGAGCGCCATGCGTGTTGAATATCTCATGTGGCATGGGTTCGCGGTCATATCGAGCGACGCTGACCGGCTCCGTGTAAACGGTCTGGCATATCGCCACAGCTTTGCGGATCGTGCGCGGCAGATAGTCCTCACGATCATATTTGTCGCGGTTCAATGCGGATCGCTTCATCAATCGTTGAATACGCTCACAATCGCAACCAGTCCAGAATGCTAGATGTTGCGCGAGCGCGGCATCGGCTTCGGATGCACCGTAGCCAGATGTGCCGTTCGGATCGGGGTAGCTCTTGGCAAGCGCCACAGCATCAGCGGCCCACAGTTGCGCAAGTGTAGCCTTGCCGCCGAATACAGACGCCGTAGACGGCTTGGCCGCGAGCATTCTGCGGATCAATTCGTCATCGTCGGATGGCCCGGCCCAATCGCTGCGTGGTGCAGTAGTCCATTCTGCATCGACTGGCGACGATGTGGCGGTCGGTGCGAAATATTTACCGATGATTGGCGCGAGTTGCGAGGTCGCATCGAGCGATGCGTCGCCAATTGCGCCCGTGCCGAGTGCAATAAAGCGACCTTCGGTATAGAGTTCTAATCCGAACGAAGTATTTTTGCAGGAAAACGGCGGCAGTGTGTCGCTATATTGCCCCCATTTGTGCATGCCCGTTCCACTATTGGATATTTCAGCCGCACCGGGTAATGTTGCGCATATCTCCAATGCGATAGGTGACCACGCATTGTTCGGCTGCAAGCAGCCGTCTATATCTAGACAGAAAAATGGATCATTGCGAGTTAAAACGAATCCGACACCATAATCTGCGCCGAACATTGATGCGAGCGTATACGCCGATTCGTGATCAAGCCAATTCGCCGGATCATGCGCATTAGCTACGATGCCGGATGGCGCACATGGCAATTTGTCGGTCTTACCTGGGCGCGATGTCGATGGCGCAAATCGGCAGAGTATGAATTGCCGATACGCTCCGAGCGCAGCGAGTGCTGGGGGCAGGCTGCTGTTGACGGATTCGACAGCTTGAGCTATGTTATTCGGCAAGTGGGTCGAGGTGTGACGCTGGCAGGCGTCCGCCTCTTTTTTTGTGGGTTTCATATTGCACCCCCTTTAAACTGCGCGGGGCAAAGTGCGCTCAGCCATACGCTGTAAAATCCACTGGTCTATTTCGCTTTCGACAAAAGCTATGCGGCGACCGAGGCGGCAAGGCTGCGGGAATGCACCGCTCGCAATCAGTTCGTATATTCTGGATTTACCAAGGCAGGTACGATCCTGCACGTCTGGTTTGAGGGGGATTAAGCGGACTTGCGTGGCTGGGTTTTGCATATATCTTCTCCGTGGTGGTTGCGACGGAATGAAATATATGCACCGTGAATCGGTACCCCGGCTATTGAGACAACTTTCTGAGTTTCCCTATTTTGGTTGCGAAAGTGCTGCGCTGTATCCTAGCCGTTTTCCCATTGGCGCGGGTGTATGTGTACGCTGATTTTCTTGGCTCGCTATTGTTGCGCCGCTCTTTGGGTGTGCAACCCGCATCGCTCAACTCGCTGAAGAGGTGTGGCCATAAATCTGCCGGACGCTCAAAATCCCCAAGCTCATCTTTGCGCCCCGCTAGACGTCCCATTATGTCGGCAACGGTTTCGGCGTTTTCAAGTTTCCCCCGAGACTTCTGCGCATGGGCGCTTTGAGTGTCCGAGAACGTGTCAGACAAAGGTGCAGCGGCATCAAGCGCGGTTTGGATCAGTTCAACTATTCGCTTGTAATCAGCAAACTTTTCGACGGTTAAATCTTGCTCCACCTTACGCAGTGCGCATTCGCCGATCAGTTGCTCCCGCGATAAGTTCAGCCGGGTAATGATTTCGATTTCAGCCACGACGCGCGCTTGACCGGTTGCAGCGCGTGCAGCACTGCTTGTCAAATAAGCGGCGCGGAATTCATCAAGCAGACCTGCAACCACTGCAAGTTTGGACTGATACTCACTCATGCCGCCCCCCTGACCAGCGCCACCACGTTGCCCCTGCTGGCGCAATAATTACCCCAAGCGGTCATCAGCTCCCTGCGCTTATCGAATAAGTCGCTGCGCTGATATGAAGCCTCTACCTCGTTAGGGTTGGTATGTGCCAGCGCTGCCTCAAGTATCGCGCTCGGGTAGCTTGTGACCTCCGCACCCCACATTCTGAATGATGACCTGAAACCGTGCGTGGTTACATCGGGCGCGACACTGTGCAAGGTCTTATTCACAGCTACATCGGACAGCAACCCGCCCCGGTCGCTCATGAAGACGCGCTCAGAGTCGCCCAGTCTCCATTCCTGCATCTTGAGCAATATCTGCATGGCTTCATCGCTTAATGGTACTCGCTGCATGTTACCCGCCTTCATGCGGTGCGCCGGGATCGTCCAAGTTTTCGCGTTCAAGTCGATTTCACCCCACAATGCGCCGCGCACCTCGCCTGAGCGGGCAGCGGTCAGGATCGTGAACCGCAAGCAATAGGCTGAAACAAAATCCTTCTCGCGCAATGCCGACATGATACGCGGCACATCTGCATACGGTGCGGCTGCATGGTGTACGCGCTTTGTTACCTTACTTGGCTTCGGTAAAACGTGATCGAGGTTGCCTTTCCACCGTGCCGGGTTATAGCGACCATGCGCGCCTTCGTGGACAGTGGCAAAATCCAGCACCGCTTCGATACGTTGCCGAAGACGTGAGGCGGTTTCTGTTTTGGTAGTCCATATCGGCAGCAGGATAGCCTTCACATCGGCAAGCGTCACATCGGCGGGCAATTTTTTGCCGATGGTAGGTATGGCGTATTGCTGGAGAGTCGCTGCCCATTGCGCCGTATGCTTGGCGTTGCGCCAGCCGCTGCTTTTGTTCTTGATTACCTCGTCCGCGCAATCTTCAAATTTCATCACTTTGGCGATGCGCCTATTCAGCAATACCGCCGGATTATCGCCATCCGCTAGGGCAGAACGCATCCTGCCTGCCAATTCTCGCGCCTGGGCTAACGAGCGGTCATCCTTCGAGCCGATACCCAACTCGCTGACCGCGCCTGCGACCTTGTACCTGAATACCCAAGACCGCGCCCCGCTATCCTTCACGCGCAGATAGAGGTTGCCCCCGTCACTGTGGAAACCTGCCGCTAATGTGTCCACCTGCCGCGCTGTCAGTATTGCTATTCTCTTCGCCATGATGCCCCCCGTTGGTTATCCGTGAGGGTAAGAACGTTCTTACCTCAGTTCTTACCCGATGACACGGATTAGGGCGGATTGTGGCGAACTATCGCGGACGAGTCAAGCGTAAATATCAATGAAATTAAGGTACTTAGTGGACTGTGGCGACTTACCGCGAACATCGGTTATGCGGACGCCTTCTCCGCCAAATGCAAAACCGCCCCTCGTGGGCGGTTTTTTATTTGCATTCCAATTGCTTCGGGAAGGTTACCCGCAGCAGCGCCCCGCCTAAAAGTGCTCCATGGCCGATAGTGATCGAAGCATGATGGTTATGGGCAATTTCTCGGGCGATCGCCAAACCCAGCCCGCAGCCGTCGACACCCGTCTTATCCAGCCGGTAAAAACGCTCGAATACCCGCTGATGCTCTTCGGGCGGAATGCCTGGGCCGCTGTCTTCGACTTCCCAATTGACCTGATCTGAGGTGGCGTTGCACCGAACGGTGACGACACCGCCTGCGGGAGTGTAGCGCAGCGCATTATCAACCAGATTGTTAAATAACTCTTCCAGCCAGACCGGTTCTCCGATCACCTCGGCCGGATGCAACTCAAAACCCAGATCGATGCTGCGCCGCATGGCTAAAGGCATCCAATGCTCTGCCGCATCCTTGGTCAAACCGGCCAGATCGAGTTGCGTCGCCGATCTCATGTGCCGGGGTTCCAGGCGACTTAAGGTTAAAAGCTGGTGCGCCAGATGGGAAATCCGATGTGCTCCAGTAACAATCTTTTGCAGGGATTCAAGCGGGGCGGCGGAACGCAGCGCCATCTCTGCCTCGGCCTGCAACGCTGCAATCGGGGTGCGCAACTGGTGCGATGCATCTGCGATAAAACGCCGGTTGGCATCCAGCGAGTTAGCGAGACGGGCCAGCAATTCATTGACTTCGGCGAAGATAGGATAAATCTCCTCCGGAATACCTTGCAGGTGCAACTGGCTCAGATCAGTATGAGTCCGGCGCACCAGCTCTTCACGCAGCGGTTGGATGGACGCCAGCGCATGACGGACACTTCTGCGTATCATCAAAATAGCGGCAATAATCAACAACCCTTCCGGCACCAGCATCGCCAAGACGATTTCACCCGCAAGCCAGTCCCGTTTCAATTTTGTTTCTGCGGAGAGGACGATATAGGAGAGACCGTTGTGCTCGGTAGATAAGGCGGCAATCCGCACCGTCTTGCCGTCATGTTTATCATCGTAGTAGAGCTTCCCGTTTTTAAACGGCTGCGGGGGACGAGGCAATTCGGTATTACCCGCTATTTTTTTGCCATTCGGGTCAACAACTTCATAAAACAATTTATCATAACCATCGACCAGCAATACCTTCTCGGCAATAGGAGGCAGCTGCAGATGCAAGTTATTATTTACGACCTCGACCTGACTGGCGAGGGCGAGCGACACGTCCATCAGCGCCCTGTCATAAGCCACCGTGGCCGCTTTGCGGGCGACAAAATAAACCACGCCGCTCCCGATGATAATAATTGCGGCCATCAGCGGCAGCAGTTGCCAAAGCAGTTGCCGCGCCAGGCTAGGTTGTCTGCTCTTCATCGGTTCCCATGCTGTAGCCCAGACCTCGCACTGTTCGAATGGACACCCCCGCCCCATCCAGTTTGGCTCGCAACCTCGAAATCAATTTTTCCACGGTATTCACCGAATTGATATCGTCCTGCCAACCGTACAGAGCCTGCAAGAGCTGCTCTTTGGTGACGATACGGCGTGCGCGAATGGCGAGGTACTCCAATGCGGCCAATTCTCTGGAACTTAATTCGATCGACTTATCCTTGACCAAGGCGCGACGGCCAACAGTATCAATGCGCAAATCGCCTATGCTTATTTCCGGATCTGCGATGCCATGGCTGCGGCGTATCAGGGATCGGATACGTGCTTCCAGCTCGCTCAGTTCGATGGGTTTAACCACATAGTCATCCGCACCCAGGTCAAGCAGGCGGACGCGCTCATCCACCGCTTCCCGTGCCGACATCACCAGAACGGGTGTGCGATTGCCGGTATTTCTAAAACGCTTCAGCACATTGGCACCGTCCCCATCCGGCAACCCCAAATCGAGCAGGATTGCATCGTAGCTCTGGCCTAGCAGCCAACCCTCCGCCTCGCGGCGGCTGCTGGCCCAATCAACCACATATTTCTCCTGCTGGAGCGCGCGGCATATGACGTCCGCCAAAGGATGGTTATCTTCAACTAGCAGCAAGCGCATAGGCAGTCAGGAAGTAGTCAGGTAAATCGTGCATGATATGATTATATGTTGTAATCGAAATTCAGGAATTAAACGAATCCATCCTGCTTGTTTTATTTTGTCTCTTTTTATTATCACCCGAAAATATTCTGTGTCTACTCCCCGATTTCCCTTAGTCCCATTACTGATTTTGGCAATGTTGTCTGGTTGCGCCGCAGGCCCCGACTTCAAGCGGCCAGTCGCGCCATCCGCCAGCAGCTATGCGCCGGCGAACAATACAGCAGAACCGACTGCATCCGCACCCGTACCGGTCGGAGAGTCGCAACGCTTTAACCCGGCAGCGGATATTCCGTATGACTGGTGGACATTATTCCGTTCGCCGCAACTCAATGCCTTGATAGAGCATACGCTCAAAGCCAGTCCCACCATCGAAGCCGCACAAGCCGCATTGCGTCAGGCACATGAAAACGTCGTCACCCAACAGGGATTTTTTTACCCCACGGTCGGCGTAAGCTATGCTCCCTCGCGCAACATGTTGGCGGGGAATATGGGGGGAAATTCACCCGGCATACAAGGTAATGGCTCCGCCATCCAGACCTACTCCAATCCCGCCGGTCCCGACTATAACGGCCCGGCATACTACAACTGGCACACCGCACAACTTTCGGTCGGCTATGTGCCCGATGTGTTCGGTATCAACCGCCGACTCGCCGAATCGGCACTGGCTCAAGAACAGTGGCAACAAATGCAACTGCAAGCCACTTATATCACACTCATTTCAAACGTCATCGCAGCCGCTTTCCAGGAGGCCGGCTTGCGTGCGCAGATCGCGGCTATCAACAACATCATCTCTATTAACCGCGAAAATCTCGAAATTATGCATCGGCAACTTGAACGAGGTTATCTCGCAGAGATCGATGTGGCGGCACAGGAGGCGCTGCTGGCTCAATCCGAGCAAGCTTTGCCACCGCTCAACAAGCAACTGGAACAAACACGCGACTTGATCCGAGCCTTGGCAGGAAATCTGCCGGATCAGGAAGTGCCGGAATTTTTTACATTGGCTGATTTTCATCTGCCCGAGGAGTTGCCGTTGAGCCTGCCTTCCACGCTGGTCGAACAACGCCCCGACGTACGTGCCGCCGAAGCGCAGCTGCACAGTGCAAGTGCACAATACGGGGTAACCGTCGCCAACAAAATGCCCCAATTCATGGTAACCGCGAATGTGGGGGGCATGGCTTCATCACCTGACTGGATGTTTCGTAGCGGGGGTTCATTTTTTAATCTGACCGGCAATATCTCCCAGATAATTTTTGATGGCGGAACATTGCGTGCCAAATCTCGCGCCGCCGAGCAGGCGCTGATCCAGGCCGCGGCTCAGTATCGCGGCACGGTTATCACCGCGTTGCAAAATGTGGCCGACACCCTGCATGCCATCCGAACTGATGCAGATGCGCTCAAAGCTGCCGCAAAATCCGAGCGCGCCAGCAAAACCGTCCTGGAATTATCAGGCAAGCAATACCAGCTGGGTTATATTAGTTACCAGAATCTGTTGGCCGCACAGCAAAGTTACCAGCTTGCTGTTATCGGTCTTGCGCAAGCGCAAAGCAGCAGATTAGGCGACACAGCCGCGCTGTATCAATCCCTGGGAGGCGGCTGGTGGAATCGCCCCGAGATGACAGCCACGCAAGACACCGCATCACCCATCGTTCAACCCCACACCTTGGCACCAGGAGACTCGGCCAAATGATCAAAAATAAAAAAAATGTTATTTCGCTGCTGATTGCCCTGCCCCTGATGGCTGGCGCAGGCTATTGGATATGGAACAAATATCATACTGCTGACACATCGGCAAACGCTGCAAAACCCGCCCCGCACACAGCTTCCGACACGTTGCATTTCGATGCCAATGCGCCCCAGTTGACGTATTTGCATATCAAAGCCGCCGAGGCTTTTCCCGAGCCGTTACTGGAACCGCTTAATGCGCGCATTACCTACGACGACAACTACACTGCGCGGGTATATTCCCCGATTTCCGGACGTGTCACAAAAATCGCCGCCGAAGCCGGCCAGCAAGTCAAGGTCGGAGATGTGCTGCTGCAACTGGATTCCCCCGACTACGCACAGGCTTCTTCGGATAGCGCCAAGGCCGAGGCTGATCTGTTGCGCAAGCAGCAGGCATTCGAGCGCGCCAGGCAACTGCTGGAGATACAGGGGATGGCACGCAAGGATGTCGAATCTGCCGAAGCCGATTGGCATCAGGCTGAGGCTGAAGCACTGCGCGCCAAAGCGCGCCTGAAAAACCTGGCCAGCCATACCACCACCACGGAGGGACAATTCATACTGCGCGCACCCCTGGAAGGCACCATCAGTGAACGTCAAGTCAATGCCGGCAGTGAAGTCAGACCCGATGCAACAAGCCCGTTGTTCGTCATCACCAACCCGCAGCACCTGTGGGCCATCGTTGACCTGCCGGAGATACAACTGGGGAAAATAAAAATTGGGCAACCTGTGTCCATTGAGGTTGACGCGTATCCCAATGAAGTATTCCCAGGCAGGATCGCCGTTATTGGCGGAACGCTAGACCCGCTTACGCGCCGTATTCAGATTCGCTGTGAACTGGAAGATGCCAAGCACAAACTTAAACCGGAGATGTACGCGCGCGTCACTCCGAGCGCCGATAGCAAATCCAATTTGCCACGGATTGCAAATTCCGCGCTATTTACCCAGGGCGTATCCAGTTTTATTTTCGTGGAACTCTCCCCCGGCGTGTTGCAGCGCCGCCGGGTCTCGTTAGCCCTGCAGGGTCCCGAGTACAGTTATGTCAAGGAAGGCCTGCATGCCGGTGAACGTGTCGTGACCAGCGGCGCATTGCTGCTGAATTCTGAACTGTCCGGCGAAAACTAAGCATGCTCAATTCACTGATCACCTTCGCACTGCAACAACGCGTTTTTGTACTGGCAGCCAGCCTGTTGCTGGTCGTTTCCGGATGGTTCGCATGGACCAATTTACCCATTGAAGCTTTCCCTGATATCCAGGACGTGCAAGTCCAGGTCATCACGCTCGCACCCGGCCTGGCCCCGGAGGAAGTCGAGCGCAGCATCACATTGCCGATCGAACGGGAAATGAGCGGTGTACCGCGCATGATTCAGTTGCGTTCGGTTTCCATCACCGGCCTGTCCATCGTCACACTGACGTTCTCCGATAGCACCGACGATTATTTTGCACGCCAGCAAGTGCTGGAAAAGCTGCAGAACGTCACCCTTCCACAGGGCATCCAACCGGGTATTGCGCCACTGACCAATGCGGTTGGCGAAATCTACCGCTATGTGCTGGACACACCCGCCGACATGTCATTGGGCGAAGTGCGCGCCTTGCAGGACTGGGTGATCCGCCCCGCGTTGCGCAATGTTCCGGGCGTGGCCGACGTGGTCGGTTTCGGCGGCGTCATCAAGGAATATCAGGTGCGCATCAATCCCTATTTGTTGCGCAAATTCAGTGTCACGATCGACCAGGTCGCACAGGCCCTGACTAACAACAGCGCCAATAGCGGCGGCGGCATTATGCGACGCGGCGACGAATCGCTGGTGATACGGGGCATCGGCCTGCTGCAGAATCTGAATGACATAGGCCGGGTCGCGATCGTCACCCGTAACGGCAAGCCTATCCTGGTCAGCGACGTGGCAGAAGTTGCCATCGGGCCACGCCCGCTCTCCGGTATCGTCGCTTTTAACGAACGCGATAATATCGTGCAGGGCATTGTGCAAATGACCAAAGGGCAAAACGCTACCAAAGTAGTCGATGCTCTCAAGGAAAAGATTGCCAAGATTTCCCACAAGCTGCCACCCAACGTTAAATTGGTGCCCTATTACGACCGCACCGACCTGGTCAAACACACGGTGCATACCGTAGTTGAAAATCTGCTGGTAGGCGCATTTCTGGTAGTCGCTGTGCTGATCATCTTTCTGCGCAACTGGCAGGCAGCGGTCGCCGTCGCGGTGGTCATTCCCCTGTCGCTGCTGTTTGCTTTTGTGTTGATGGATACGCGCGGCGTGTCTGCCAACCTCATCTCGCTCGGCGGCGTGGACTTTGGCATCATCATCGACAGTGCCGTGGTGCTGGTCGAGGCCCTGATGGTCAAACTGGCGCTCGCCAACGTCGAACAATTCCCGCAGCACGGCCAATACTCCTGGCGCATCCATACGCTAAAAAATACCGTGCTGGAACTGGGCCGCCCCATCCTGTTTTCCAAAGCCATCATCATTCTCGCCTTCCTGCCCATCTTCACGTTCCAGCGCGTCGAAGGAAAAATATTTTCGCCGATGGCCTTTACCCTGACTTTCGCGCTGCTCGGTGCGATTCTGCTGACGCTGACCCTGGTTCCCGCCTTGATCAGCTATGCGATGAAGAACGGCGACATGGCGGAAAAGCACAGCGACTGGATGCACGCGTTGCAGGAAAGCTATCGCCGCCTGCTCGACTGGTCAAAATCCCGGCGCAATCCCATCGTCGTCATCTCGGTCCTGTTGCTTACCATCACGCTGCTGCTCGCGCCGCGCCTGGGCAGCGAGTTCCTGCCCAAACTCGACGAAGGCAATATCTGGCTGACCATCACGCTGCCGCCATCGACGGCGCTGGAAAAAACCAAAGAGATCGAGCAGCAGGTACGCGCAATCCTCAAATCGTATCCGGAAGTGCATAACATCACGACACAGGTAGGAAGGCCCGATGACGGCACCGATCCGAAAGGCGTCAATAATCTGGAAATCATGGCGGACCTGAATCCCAAAGATACCTGGCATTTTGCCGATAAAGACGAATTGATTTCCAGCATGGAGCAAAAAATCCATGCGATTCCCGGCGTGCCCACCAATTTTTCGCAAGTGATAGAGGACAATCTGGAAGAAGCACTGTCCGGCGTAAAAGGTGAAATCGCGGTCAAGGTGTTCGGCCCCGACCTGGAAATTCTCGAGAACAAGAGCGACCAGATCGCAGCGGTGCTGCGCGGAATTCACGGCTCCACCGATGTGGCGGCCATCAAGATCGGCGGTCAAAGCGAACTGAATATTGTGATGAACCGCGAACAGATGTCGCGCTACGGAATCAATGTGTCCGACGTGAACAGCACCATACAGACCGCCCTTGCCGGCAGCGGAGTGAATGTGTTTTTTGAAGGGGATAAACGCTTCGACATCACGTTGCGCCTGGATTTGCAGTACCGCGATGCGGTGGATGATGTCGCCAATTTGCCCATCAACTTGCCGGGCGGCAACGGTACTATCCCGCTGGGAGAAATTGCCAAAGTCGAAATCAAGCAGGGTGCCGGACGCATAGGCCGCGAAAATGGTGAGCGCATGGTTGCGGTAAAGGCAAATCTGCTCGGTCGTGACCAAGGCAGTTTTGTTGCCGAGGCGATGGAAAAAGTCGCAGATCAAGTCGTCCTGCCACCCGGCTACAACATCACCTGGGGTGGCCAATTTGAAAACCAGAAACGCGCACTGGCGCGCCTGAAAATCATCGTGCCGCTCTCGGTGTTGATGATTTTTGTGCTGCTGTTCTGGGTGTTCCGCTCGATGATGAAAGCCCTGCTGGTGATATTGATGGTGCCTTTCACGATCATCGGCGGCATGGCCGGACTGGGGCTGGCCGGCTTGCATCTGTCCGTTTCTGCGGCAGTCGGCTTCATTGCGGTTGCCGGGATCTCGGTGCAGAACGGCGTGATCATGGTCGAACAATTCATGGAGATCATGCTCAATGGCAAGAGTCTGAAAGAAGCAGTGATAGAAGGCGCCGTCCTGCGCTTGCGCCCTATCATGATGACCGCCTTGATGGCCGGGTTGGGCCTGCTTCCCGCAGCGCTTTCGCATGGCATAGGCTCGGAAACCCAGCGCCCGTTTGCAGTGGTAATCGTTGGCGGCATCGTGACCGGAACTTTGTTCACCTTGCTGTTGCTGCCGTTGTTGTTCCCCTATTTCCACGAGGAAAGCTCCACCTGATTGCGGTTTGTTGCGCAGATTCCGCGTTAATCCGGAATCGCCAGGCCTCATCCCGACTCGCCATTTCACTGCCACTATCCGTAACTCGTATAAGCACAAGGGGAACAGCACACAAACTGCCGAGCTTTTTAATGTATGATATTTCCCTCGGGCTGCTGCAGAATGCTGGAGCGCGCGAATAAAAAAATAATCGGGCAATTCGGGGGAGAGAACAATATTTATAGATTCAGATCGGGTTTATTAGCACTGGCCATGGTTGCCGGCATGTTTGCAAGTACAGAAGTCATGGCCGCGTCTGCCGATGAAATTCAAGTCTATGATGAAGCCATCAACAAGGAAGGTGAGCTTAATGTTGATATTCACATGAACTATGTTCCTTCCGGCCCCCAGGCACCTGCCTACGACGGAGAAATCCCGTCATACCATAATTTCAGAATGACGCCGGAATTTGCCTACGGGCTCAGCAACAATCTGGAAGCGGGACTATATGTGCCCTTCATTCGCGATGCCGATGGCCTTTGGTATTCCGAACTGGCTAAAGTACGCCTGAAGTATATCGGCGACAACCGTGAGCTGGGATTTTATTGGGGCATGAATGTCGAGCTTGGCGCGAGCACGATACGGACTGCAGAACAACGCTGGAATCTGGAATTGCGCCCCATTCTTGGATACAAGACTGCCGACTGGAATCTCACCGCCAATCCGATTTCAGGCTTCGCCTTATCTGGCAACTCCCATATCCCTGGCTTTTCCCCATCGGTCAAAATCAGCCGCAAGGCAACTGAAAAAACCTGGTTCAGCTTCGAACACTATGCGGATTTTGGAAACATGAACCACATGCTCAGCCTGAGCCAGGAAACTTATCTGACCACCGATACCGAAATTTTCGGGCATGATTTGCATTTCGGTGCAGGTCACGACTGGATGGGAGAATCCGGGAACTGGATAATCAAATCAATTTTCAACATCCCTTTAAACTGATCCGGCGGCCTTGTTCGGGCACAACTGCTGCCCGAACGCATCCATGCCGTATACAGCCTGAGCATCAATGAATATAATAATAACTATCGCCTTGTAACTCATCCTCCGGCACAGGCAACCAACTACCGAGCAAAGCCATGAAAAATTCTCCAGCCCATATAAAATCCACAAACCAAACAATAATCAGGAAAATGATTCACCGCCTGAACATCGGCGCGCTGATCGGGCTGATTTGCTTTGTGCTGTTTCCCCACAGCGCCTCGGCCATCCCGGCGTTCGCAAGGCAATACGGCATCAGCTGCTCTACCTGCCATGCAGCCTTCCCGTGACTGAACAGTTTCGGTCGCAATTTTGTCGAGAATAATTATCGCTTGGAAAACTGGAAAGAAAACGCGCTGCAAACCGGCGACGACATGCTGGCTTTGCCCAAGGTCGTGCCGCTCGCATTGCGCATGCAGGCCTATGTGCAATCGCACCAGGCCAACACCCTGGATCCGGCCACCGGCGCAGTAAGCAACGAAACGAACGGAGATTTCCAGTCGCCTTACATGCTCAAGCTGCTGTCCTCCGCCCCGCTGTCCGATCACATCTCCTATTACTTCGCGTCTATCGTATCGGAGCTGGGGAACAATGGAACCCTGTTTCTCGATGACGCGTGGATCAGCCACGATGATATTTTCGGCAGCGGAGTCGGTATGCTGTTGGGTCACTTTCAAATCAGCGATCTGATGTTTCCGCGCGAGACACGCATGACCACGCAGGATTTCATGGTCTACCGTATGGCCGGGATAACCTATGAACGCGGAGCGAGCTTCAACCGCGACATCGGGCTGGCAAACGTGGCACTGGGTCTGGCAAACGGCAACGGCATAGACACCAGCTACTCCGCCAACAGCGCGGGCTTTAACCGCCCTGAGATGCTGTTCGACAACAATAAATCCAAATCGGTATTTGGCCGCATCGGCACGAGAACCGGCCCGATCAGGGCAGGTTTGTTCGGGCTGGTCGGCAAGCAACCCAGCGGAGGTGCAGCAGCGCTTTACCCCACGACGCAAAAGGGGACGCGCGAGACAGACAAGCATGTGCTGGGTCTGGACTTTTCCGCAGATAACGGCCAACTGTACTGGTTCGGCCAACTGCTGTGGAACCGCTGGAGTAACTTTCTGGACGACAGTCCGACCACAGACCGCAACTGGAACGGCGGCTTTGTAGGCATGGATTATGTCTACAACGAACGCTGGGCGTATTCGCTGCTGTTCAACCGCGCCAGCGCAAACGAATTTCGCGGCACGAATACCGTCTACGAAGGCATTGAGATCAATACCCTCACCGCAACCAGCAGCTATTATTTTATGCGTAATGCAAAAGGCATCATCGAGGTCAACCTAGATATGCAACCTATCACCAGCAATGCCAACTTTGTCGGCCATAAAACCAAAGAAGGCTATCTGCTGGTAGGCCTGGATGTGGCTTTCTAAAAGGGTATTGAAAGCGCCACCGTATTGGGAACAGTGCCCACACTGATCCCAGTCAAATTTATCTCACCCGGACTGCTGACGACCGGATTTTCGGTCGTCAGCAGTCATCCCCTCACCCAGCGGACACGACAACATATTTCATACAAATGCTAATGCAAAAACTTGCCCTTGTTCTGCTTGCTTTGCTAACGAACCCCGCGCAAGCAGAAGAAGCAACCAAAAAAAATAAATCAGGAAAACTGGAATGCAAAATTCCAGAGTATCCATAGCCATCTGGCAATAATATAAATCCAAGCCATAAAATTACTTTACGGAAGAATGGCCTTTTGCTATCCTGCGCGCCGTTTCGTTCTGCGGGAGCTCCGTTATGGATACTTGTTCAAGTAATAGTAGTCGCTACACCTCATTGGTTGGCATACTCTTAGCCAGATAATTCGCAGCAGCTTCCCCTGCCGCCTATCTCGCTGAGAATGAGATAGCGGATTCAACCCAGAGCATTTGTTCTCACCGCAATAATTCTCTTAAGCTTTGATGAGAAGCACTGTTTGCTGTCATCGCTGCTTTTATGTCCGCCTCTTCTGTTTATTTGTTTCAAGCAAGAGGAAAAGTCATGAACCAATCATTCTTTAAAGAATTCTTCGCCGGGTTTATTCGCACCCGCGCCATCAGTCGGCATTTTCGGCGTCTTGCCATACTCGATGCCATCCAAGGCACAACCGTAATCCGCGATATTCCATCCGCGCTCAGCCATACCCTTCAAAGTGCATCACATAGTGAAGTTGATCAACTTCTTGTCAATCTTGATAGCCATCTAGACGGATTGAGTGAAACACAGGCCGAACTTATCCGTGCGCGCGTCGGCACGAACGAAGTCGAGCATGAGAAGCCGCTCCCAGCATGGCTGCATCTGTGGTATTGCTACAAAAATCCATTCAACCTTTTGTTGACCGTACTGGCAACTATTTCTTACTTCACCGAAGATATCAAGGCGGCCATTGTGATTTCGGCCATGGTGGTGCTTGCGACGTTCATCCGGTTTATTCAGGAAACGCGCTCAAACAATGTGGCGGACAAACTAAAGGAGATGGTAAGCAATACGGCCACTGTGCTGCGCCGTGACCCTGCTCAAGATGCCGCTGAGGAGGCACGCCGATACTTTAATGTAGTGCTCCATCCCAAAGGGCCGCGCAAAGCAGAGGTAGCCATCAAACTTTTGGTTCCCGGTGATCTGGTGCTGCTTTCGGCTGGCGATATGATCCCTGCCGATCTCAGAATCCTGTCCGCCAAAGATTTGTTTGTCAGCCAGGCGGCCATGACGGGTGAATCCATGCCGGTAGAAAAATTTGCCCTTCAGCGTGTTGCCGATGTCACCAATTCCATCGAGCTCGACAACATTCTGTTCATGGGCACCAACGTGGTCAGCGGCTCCGCTACGGCGGTGGTGGTCGCTACTGGCAACAACACTTATTTTGGCGCATTGGCGCAACGCGTGACCGCGACGACACGCACCCTTACTGCCTTCCAGGCCGGCATCAACAAAGTAAGCTGGTTGCTCATTCGCTTCATGCTGGTAATGACGCCCATCGTACTGCTGATCAACGGCTTCACCAAAGGCGATTGGCTGGAAGCTTCATTGTTTGCATTGTCAGTTGCGGTCGGTTTAACGCCAGAAATGCTGCCGATGATTGTCACCACGACCCTCGCCAAGGGTGCAGTACTGCTGTCGCGAAAAAAAGTAATTGTGAAACGTCTGGATGCTATTCAGAACTTCGGGGCGATGGATGTGCTGTGTACCGATAAAACCGGCACATTAACTCAGGACAAGATTTTTCTGGAACGTCACACCGATGTGTTCGGGCAAGAATCCGAAGCGGTACTGAATTACGCTTTTCTCAACAGCTACTACCAGACAGGACTGAAAAATCTTCTTGATGTTGCTGTGCTGGAACATGTGGAAGTTCAACAAGAACTGGCGATTAACGCGACGTTTCACAAGGTAGATGAAATTCCATTCGACTTCGTGCGTCGCCGTATGTCCGTGGTTGTTGCCGAACAGGATGGGCAACATCTACTGATTTGCAAGGGCGCGGTAGAAGAAGTCCTTGCTGTATGCAGCCAAGTTCAGCATGGCGACCATGTCGATCCAATGCTGCCAGAAATGCTGGCAAAAATTCGTTCCATTACCGCAGAGTTAAATGAAGAAGGCTTGCGCGTCGTCGCGGTAGCTGCCAAAGACATTCCATCGACTAATAATTCATACAGCGTTGCCGATGAACAGGCACTGACGCTGATTGGCTATATCGCCTTCCTTGATCCACCCAAGGAATCGACAGAACCTGCCCTCAAGGCACTCAAAGAACATGGCGTAACAGTCAAAGTGCTGACTGGTGACAATGAATTGGTTACTGTCAAAATTTGCCGTGAAGTAGGGCTGCCAATAGAAGGCATACTACTGGGCGCTGATGTCGAGGCCATGTCGGAGAAAGAGTTGGCAGAAAAGGTTGAGCATTGCAACATTTTTGCCAAACTAACTCCCTCTCACAAAGAACGCATTGTTCAAGCGCTACGTCGCAATGGGCACGTAGTAGGATTTATGGGGGATGGCATCAACGATGCGCCTGCATTACGTGCTGCTGACATCGGCATTTCAGTCGATACAGCAGTAGATATTGCCAAAGAAGCGGCGGATATTATTCTGCTCGAACGCAGCCTGATGGTACTGGAAGAAGGTGTCATTGAAGGGCGCAAGACCTTTGCCAACATGTTGAAGTACATCAAGATGACCGCCAGCTCCAACTTCGGCAACGTGTTCTCAGTGCTGGTGGCAAGCGCATTCTTACCATTTTTGCCGATGCTGCCGCTGCATTTGCTGGTACAGAATCTGCTGTATGACTTTTCTCAGACAGCTATCCCGTTTGATAGCGTGGATGAAGAACAAGTTAAGTTTCCACAAAGTTGGAAGCCGGATGACATCGGTCGCTTCATGATATTTTTTGGCCCGATCAGTTCCGTCTTCGACATCGCCACTTATTGTTTAATGTGGTTCGTGTTCTCCGCGAACACGGCGGATCAACAGACCCTGTTCCAGTCCGGATGGTTTGTTGAGGGGCTGATGTCGCAGACACTCATCGTGCATATGATACGAACACAAAAAATACCGTTCATTCAGAGCAAGCCAAGCTGGCAGTTGATGAGTGCAACCATACTCATCGTTTCTGCCGGAATTTTCCTGGTGATGGGGCCGTTTGCACATTACTTCAAACTGCAAGCTTTGCCGCTGATTTACTTTGTGTACCTGTCCATCATCTTGCTTGGCTATATGGTGCTGACTCAAGCCATGAAAGGTATCTACACCCGCAAATACGGCTGGCAGTAGTTTGAAAGCGTCACAGCAAATAACGATAAGCGGTTAAAATTGCCAGTTAACTACTGAAACAAATTTGGAAATACAAAATGCAAAAAATATTTATCCTTGTTCTGCTCGCTTTGCTGCCACATCTAGCTCAAGCACGGGTTACCTCTGAAGAAAACTGGAATGCAAAATTCCAGACCACCTATATCTGGCAACACAAACCCGGCTTCAGCTCGGCTTATTCGGGCGCGAACAGCCTGTCACCCGATGCGGAAAACAGCTATACGTTCACTACCGACGCCTTCCTCGGCGTGCGCATTGCGCCCGGCAGTGAGCTTTATCTGGTTCCGGAAGTCACCCAGGGCGTGGCCCTCTCCAACCTGAGCGGTTTGGGCGGTTTCACCAACGGCGAAATAACGCGCGCATCCGGCACCGATCCGGTCGTCTATCGCCAGCAGTTGTTCCTGCGCCAAACCTGGGGACTGGGCGGTGTTCGCCTGAACAACGAATCCGCCATGAATCAATTGGCGGGGGCTATGGACAGCAATCGCTTCGTGTTGACGCTGGGCAATTTTTCAACGCTGAACATTTTCGATAACAACGCCTACGCGCACGATCCGCGCACGCAGTTCATGAACTGGTCCAACATGACCCATGCCTCCTACGACTACGCCGCCGATGCTCGCGGCTTCGGCTGGGGCATCGCCGGGGAATGGTATCGGGATGAATGGGTGCTCCGCTTCGCCAGGATGACCGGCCCCAGAGACCCCAACATGCTGCAACTGGACTACCAGTTCTTCCAGCATTATGGCGACCAACTGGAGATCGAACATAGTCACGAGCTGGCCGGGCAACCTGGCAAGGTGCGCCTGCTGGCCTGGCGCAACCGCGCGATCCTGGCGAATTACCGCGATGCGATCAACTACGGCCTCGCCTCCGCGACAGCGCCGGACATCTTCAAGGTGCGTTATCGCGAGCAGATCAAATATGGCTTGGGCATCGACATCGAGCAGGCTATCAACGACAATCTGGGTGCTTTTCTGCGCGCGATGCAGTCCGACGGTCACACCGAGACGCTGGCCTTTACCGAGGTGGACAGCTCGATCGCCGCAGGCCTCTCGCTCAAGGGGACAGGCTGGGGTCGCACACAGGACACCGTGGGGTTGAGCCTGATCGGCAATGGCCTGTCTCAGGACAGGCGCGACTACCTGCAGGCGGGGGGTATTTCATTCTTCATCGGTGACGGCAAATTAAGCTATCGCCCGGAAACGATTATTGAGAGCTACTACAGCTGGAGCATGACCAAGCATGCCTGGCTGACCGCAGACTATCAGCATATCGCCAACCCGGCCTACAACGCCGACCGGGGACCAGTGGAGATTTTCGGCATGCGGCTGCATTTCGAATATTGATTGCGCAGAAATACCCTGCCAAAAAATCGGCCAATCGCCCCTGCACCCCACCATGGCCGCGTCAGGAAATAGTCAGCCAAGGATAATAAAATGTCACGGTTTGACCATAGTTATGGTTTAAGAGCATAAGCAGAACCGGCACCAACAAGGAAAGTTTTTTAGAACAACACTGATTTTTTAATTTCGGACCAAGGTATGCTGAAAATGATCAAAAAACTTTTGCCGAATAGTATTTTCTGGTTAACGATGACAGCTAGTATCGCCTGCGCTGCGGAACGCCACGTAGTTAAAAAGCATATCGACCAGCCACGGCTACCGGAAAACATGGTTCTGATCCCGGCAGGTGAGTTCACCATGGGCAGCGACAAGGAAGACGACGATTCCAAGTGGCGCGGAGCCAATGCGCTTAATCCATACGGTTTCAACGACAAGCTCTACATAGACGAACATCCGGCACACAAAGTCACGCTGCCCGCTTTTCTGATCGATAAATATGAAGGCGGATTCAAGGATGAAGTGCAATTTTGAGTAATGCCGGTTGGGTGGGCGGGATGCGGTAGCATCCATGCCTTTTTGACCGGCCAGTCGAAATTGCAGAAATGAACTACACACATCTCACCCGAGAAGAACGATACCA
>JACPYR010000059.1 GCA_016195965.1 Nitrosomonadales bacterium
AAGGAGATTCGAACATCATGAAATCAGTCATATTCAAACTTTGTTCTGTATCCCTGTTGGTTTTGCTGGCGGCTCAAAGTGCAAGTGCGGGTGACGTTGTCGTTATTTCCAATCCTGGAACCACCATTTCTGCCGGCGAGGTGAAAGATGTGTTCCTGGGCGAAAAGCAATTCGCCGGCAGTATCAAGCTGATCCCGGTGGACAATTCCGCTGCGCAGGGAGCGTTCTTGTCAAAATTTATTGAAATGGATACGGCAAAATACAATGGTATCTGGACCAAGAAATCATTTCGCGATGGCTTGACTCCGCCTCCGGTGAAGACGAGCGACGCCGAAGTGGTCGAATATGTCAAACGGACACCGGGCGCAGTCGGCTATGTGGGTGGTAACCCTAGCGGGGTCAATATCGTCAAGTGATAACGACCTCAAGTTAGCTTGAAAAATGCCGTAAAGAGCATTAAGCCGACTTTACTATTAGGGCATTCCTAAAAGTTCAGTTTCGTCATTCCGGCGCTAGCCTGAATCCGGTATTCAAAATACTAAATTCAGGCTTTTTCCGAGGTTAAGAATTTTTAAGATGTTCACAGCTCGCTTTAGGCTGTGTGCCTTCATGGGGGGGGCTTGAAATGAAACAACACGTTTCGCTGGAAAATAGAATCATCCTGCAATTCATGGCCGTGATAATACCAATTGTTTTGGTATTAACATATCAAACGATATCCGATGTGCGTCGCTCCAATGAGTTGAGTAAGGCCTTCCAACTCATGGACCTGTCGGGGATAACCAAGGCGCGCTACAAAACTTTTTTGGACGGTGTTTCAGATGCGGTGGATTCCGGCAAACTGAGCAATAACGGCCTCAAGGCGCTGGAAGAGTCCCAGGAGGCGCTGTCGCAGATCAGGCAAATTGATTTGGATCCCGCGATTGATGCCGACTATAAGATGCTGGCAACCATGCTGGATGTGCTGCACAAGGATAGCTCCATGGGAGGCATCGGTCCGCTACGCACCCAGATTCGCAGTGCGGATTCCGAAATCTCCAAACTCAACGAAGCCTATATTTCAGCCAACAGCCAGGTGATCAAGCAGGCCGAGCGTTCCGTGAATATTCAAAAATTCATCGTGCTGGGCTCATTCGTATTCATCGCGCTGGTCGCGGTGATGTTCGTGCGTAATGTCAGGAAGTTGACCAAACCGCTGAAGGTGGCTGTCACCGTGGCAGAAGCGATTGCTGCCGGCGATTTAAGCCAGTCTGTCGAGACCAGCAAACTTAATGATGAGGCCGGTAAATTGCTGCGCTCTCTCGGGGGGATGCAGGGTTCATTGCGTAATATTATTACCCAGATTCGCTTGCAGGCAGACGACCTATTCAGCGCGTCTTCAGCGTTGTCCAAATCGTCCAGTCAGATTGCGTTGAGTTCTGCCCATCAAAGCAAGGTTGCGATATCGATTGCCGGAACTGCCAAAGAGAACAACATCACCGTCGAAGACGTGGCGCAAAATGCCATGAGGGCGCAAGCAATATCGGCAGAATCGGAGAACCTTTCCAAGTCGGGAAGCGATGTAATCTTTAAAGTGGTTGCTGACATGCAAGGCATTTCTGAATCCGTGGGACAGGCCTCCAAAGCCATTCGGGATCTGGAAGGGCAATCCCAGCAGATATCCTCCATTATTAAAGTTATCAAGGAAATTTCCGATCAAACCAACTTATTGGCTTTAAATGCGGCTATTGAAGCCGCTCGCGCCGGTGAGCAAGGCAGGGGATTTGCTGTGGTCGCGGACGAGGTCAGAAAACTTGCCGAACGTACCGGCCAGTCAGCGCAGGAAATCACCGAAATGATAGAGACTATCCAGGTCGGCACGGGTCATGCGGCAAACAGCATGGAGACCACGGTCAAACAGGTTGCCGAAGGAGAAGCGCTGACACAGCAGGCGGGGGCTTCTATCGGCCAAATCCAATCCGGTGCGCAGCAGGTGTTGCAGGCGGTAAAGGAAATCTCTGTAGCAATGCAAAAGGAAAGCGCGGCATGCGGCCAGATTTTTATAAATATTGAAGAAATTTCCAGGATGTCCCAGGAAAATAATCTGGCGATTCAGAAGACCACCGAGACTGCAATGAACCTGGAAAAATTATCAAATGCACTGCAGTCGGCGGTAAGTCATTTCAAATTGTAGGGTTGGTTCATTAAGGGCGCTTCTAAAAATTCAGAGTTCGCCCAAATACAAGGCGCGGGGAAAAATTTTGCCGCGCCGCATATAAATGATATGTAAGCAAGAAATTTTTTCCGCAACAAAGTATAACCAACGACTTGGCTGTCGTCTTTTGGCAGCTTAGTCGAGTGGCTAGTGGTTGCATCAGTTGGGATGAAATGTGGGTTTTTAGAAGTGCCCTTAGGTTAACCGCACGCGCCTATCGCACCGCAGCTGGTGCAGAATTCGCAGCCATCTTTTTTGATCAGAGTGGCGTTGCCGCAATCCTTGCAAATTTTTCCGGTGATCGTTTTGATGCCGGTCGGTTTGATCTGTCCTTCGGGGATTTCCAGCACGCCCATCTGCCGCACCGGATAACCGTGCTCGTCGAGGATGCCGAGCATTGCGTAGCGGTGGATGATCAGTTTTGCGACATAGGAAACTGTCGATGGGTAGCTCTCCATCTTGACGCCGCCCGGCACGCGCGCCATGAAGTCGCCCAGCGGTTCGCCGAAATTCAGCAACTTGCGCAGCTTCATGCCTATCCAGGCCGGATCGATCACGCGCATGTCCAGGCTCAATACCTTGCACAGCCCATCGAGCGCGCGCGGATAGACCCCGGACAGCCACATTGAGTAGGGGCGGCGTGATCCGTCCGGTAGCACCAGCTCCTTCAGCCCCAATACGAAATCGTCACCGGTTCCGGCGTTGGCAATGTCCACCGTCCAGCTTATCGTGCCATCGGTGCCGGTCTTGGGTTCTTTCTTGGCGAACAGCGCATCCATCATCGGCGTGGTCATGTCGGCATGGACTTCCAGCGCGCCCAATTGTTCGATGCGGTATTTCAGCAAGTGGGCAAAGGCGGCCACCAGGCTGGGCATGTGTTTCACTTCTCCGTCTGGCGGCATGGGCATGTCGAATGCGTCGTCACCGGCGGTCTTCATCAGCATTTCCAATTTCATGCGCACCCACACCGGATCGCGGGTGCGCATGTCCATGGACAGCGATTTCGCCAGTGCGCCCAGGCCGCGCGGTTGTTCAGAACCATTGACCCAGACCTCGAACGGATGGTGTTGTTCATTATTATTTTGGCCGTTGGTAGTATGCGAGACGAACGTGACGAAGCTGCCGAGCGGATGTTTCACCACCTGCGAGACCCAGCCCTCGCTGCCGCTCGGAAGTTTGGGGCGGCCCGGCCAGCGCAGTGAAGCCAGTGCAGGTTTGGGTGTGGCTTCGAGCACGATGCGTCTGTCCTGATCGAAGATGAAATCCTGCGGCTGTTCATCCTTCTTGGTTTCGGGCGTGACCGATAATACCGAGCCCAGCACGCTGTTGGGGCGATAAGTTGCCAGGCCTTTCAGTCCGGCCTTCCATGCTTCGGTGTAGAGGTGCTCGAAATCTTCATACGGATAATCGGCGGGCACGTTGACGGTCTTGCTGATCGAGGTGTCGATGAACGGCGCGACGGCGGCGACCATCTTCATGTGATCGAGCGCGGAAATTTCCAGTGCGGTGACGAACGCGGGCGGCAGCTTGGCTACATCACCACCCATCTTCTTGAAAATGCGCCAGGCATGGTCTTCCACCGCATAGTCCTTGGTCGTGCCGTCCGCCATGCGTTTCTTGCGTGTGTAAAACCAAGAGAAGGGCGGCTCGATGCCGTTGGACGCATTGTCGGCGAAGGCCAGCGAGATCGTGCCGGTGGGTGCAATCGACAGCAGGTGGCTGTTGCGCAGGCCGTGCTTGCGTATCCTGTTTTTGATATCGTCCGGCAGGCGCGACGCGAAGCGCGGTTCGGCCAGATAGCGTTCGGCATCCAGCAGCGGGAATGCACCGCGCTCGATGGCCAGATCGCAGGATGCGAGGTAAGCCTCGTCGCGCATGATGCGCGTGATGTCGGCGGCGAATGATCGAGCTGCATCGGTATCATAGCGCAAGCCCAGCATCACCATTGCGTCGCCCAGCCCGGTGTAACCGAGTCCGATGCGGCGTTTGTTTTGTGCCTCCTGCTGCTGTTCCGGAAGCGGCCAGGCGGTCACTTCCAGCACGTTGTCCAGCATGCGCACCGCGACGCGTACCAGTTGCCTGAATGGTTCGTAATCGAATCCCGCATGTACCGTGAACGGGTTTTTTACCATGCGCGTCAGGTTGATCGAACCCAGGCAGCAGCAGCCATAGGGCGGCAGGGGTTGCTCCGCACAGGGGTTGGTCGCCGCTATCTTCTCGCAATAGGACAGGTTGTTGTCGCGGTTCATCAGGTCGATGAAAAGCACGCCGGGTTCGGCATGATCGTAGGTGCTTTCCATGATCTGTTTCCACAGCTCGGTGGCCCTTACTTTTCGGTATACCCAAAGACCGTCGGCGCGTTGTGTTGCCCCCAGTTCCTTGAACGCGGCAGTGGGTTCCGCGCGGTGTATCAGTTCGAACTCGGCATCGTTTTCCACCGCGTGCATCAGCGCGTCGGTGACGCCGACCGAGATGTTGAAGTTGCGCAAATCGCCCTGATCCTTGGCGTGGATGAAACGCTCGATGTCGGGATGGTCGCAGCGCAGCACGCCCATTTGTGCGCCGCGCCGCGCACCTGCGGATTCGACGGTTTCGCAGGAGCGGTCGAATACGCGCATGTAGGAGATCGGCCCGCTGGCGCGCGAGTTCGTGCCTTTGACATGCGCGCCCTCGGGGCGGATTGCGGAGAAATCGTAACCGACGCCGCCGCCGCGCCGCATGGTTTCGGCGGCCTGTTGCAACGCATCGTAGATGCCCGGCTTGCCGTCTTCGCCGATGCCGGAGATCGCATCGCCCACCGGCTGCACGAAGCAGTTGATCAGGGTTGCCTGGTTCTTCAGGCCGGCAGCCGAGTTGATCCGCCCGGCGGGCACGAAACCGCTTTCCTGTGCCTGAAAAAATATTTCCTGCCAATGCGCGCGCTGCTCGGGATTTTCGGCCTGGGCCAGACCGCGCGCAACGCGGCGGCGCACATCCTCAACAGTGGCCTCGCCGGGTTCCGCGTATTTTTCCAACAATACTTCGGTGCTGATTTCTTGCGTCATGCTGGCAATCCTTGATAATCAATATTACTGTTGCGTGCCGATGTTTTGGTGCGGTTTATCTGCTGGAGCGGTCTGGTTGGCGAGTTCGCTGCGAAATTCTTCGAGCTTGCGATGAAAATCTTTCTCATCTCCGTAGCGCAGGAAATTATCGTAGCGCGCATGTGCAGTCAGCACTTTGCGCGCGTGCTTGATCGGGCAGAAATACTGTTCGGTGCGCGCGACGATTTCGCCCGCAAAGGCCAGCAGCCCGACCGCGTACGAGCAATACAGGCAATGCGCTTTCTCGATGATGTTCAGGTAAGCCAGCAGGTGGTGGTCGTACACGATGTAGTCGGCGCGCTTCACCCTGGCGATGCGATAAACGGGGAAACAGATCAGCTGATAGAAATTGATGCACAGATCGAATAACATCAGCGGCAGCGCCATGCCGTAGATGACAGGCATCGTGAAATAGTTCTGCGGGCGCACGGTGAGGAACCACCGGAATATGCCCAGTTTGATTTTTTGTTGCGCGTCGCGGATGGTTTGCTCGAATACGATGCGCTTGCCTTCAATCCGGTAGCGCAAATGTTGCTCCTGCTCTGCAAGGGTGGCATGCAACTCATCTTCAAGAGCGGCGATCTGGTCAAGAATCTGGCGTGTCCGGTTATTCATGACTCTCCTCTCGATGGCGCCTGCGATGAGGCCGGCTGATTCAAAAAATCAAGTGCATCACGAAAGCAAATTCACCAGCCCATCCAGTCCGACAAAGTTCAGCGCGTAGCTGGCCTGCTCGCGTACCACCGGTTTGGCATGGTAGGCGATACTGACGCTCGCCTGTGCCATCATTTTCAGGTCGTTTGCGCCGTCGCCTATCGCGATAACCTGATCGGGTTTAAGCCCCAGTTCGTCGCGGACTTTCACCAGCCAGTCGGCCTTGCCCTGCGCATCGCATATCTTGCCCAGCACGCGGCCGGTGAGTTTGCCGTTGGCGATTTCCAGCGCATTGGCATGGGTGTAATCCAGTCCCAGCCTGGGCTTGAGCCGTTCGGTAAAGAACAGGAAGCCGCCGGATACCAGCAGCGTCTTGATGCCATGCTCCTTCAGCTTTGCCAGCATGAGCTCCGCACCCGGATTGAGCCTCAGGCGTTCATCATACACGCGTTGCAGGGCATGTTCATCCAGGCCCTCCAGCAGCGCGACACGGCGGCGCAGGCTTTCGGCGAAATCGATCTCGCCGCGCATCGCCGCTTCGGTGATCGCCGCGACCTGCGGCTTCAGCCCCTGCATATCGGCGATTTCGTCTATGCACTCGATGTTGATCAGCGTCGAATCCATATCCATGACCACTAAGCCAAAATCCGCCAGCGAACGGCCCTGCGGTACGAAGCCGTAATCGATCCGGTTTGCCAGGCAGTAGGGGGCGATTTCGGGGTGAGCCTGCGCTGCGCTCAATCGATAGGCATGCCCGGCAATCTGTTTGCATCGCTCGCTTTGCGCCAGTCTGGCGAGATGATCTAGTTGCGTTGCATCGATAGTGTGGGTGGCTTGGATGATGAGATTCATGGGGTCAAGAATTTGAAATATTTGGATGTTAGGGATGCACCAGGCAATTACATGGTATTTTAATTCAATTCCCGGCTCAGGCTGGGGTGTTGATGCAACTGTATGTCGGTGATATTGCATACGTTTGATTGCGACGAAATGTAAAGGCGATTACTATGATCAAGCATTATCGGGAGTGCTCTTCTGCGATTCAGGCGCGACATCGTACGCGTCTCGCATAAACGAGCATAGTCAGGATCGATAAAGGAGCGACGATGGAACGTACACTACTGTTGGTTGATGACGAAGAGGATATCGGTGCTGCACTGACACGGTTGCTGAGGCGGGATGGCTACAAGATTCTGCGCGCGAAAAGTGGAAAAGAAGGGTTGGCGTTACTGGCCGGTAATGCAGTGGGCGTGATTGTCTCTGATCAACGCATGCCCGAGATGACCGGAGTAGAGTTCCTGACGCAGGTCAAAGGACTCTATCCCCACACAATACGCATCATATTGAGCGGCTATGCTGATCTTGAGGCGGTAATGGATGCCACCAATCGCGGCGCCATCTACAAATTCTTCACCAAGCCATGGGACAACGAAGCACTGTGTGCAGAAGTGATGGAAGCGTTCCGGCATCACGAGTTGATCCTGGAAAAAGAACGGTTGATGCAAGAGATCCAGATTGCAAACGAGATGCTGGCGCAGGCCAATCAGGAGTGGGTGGTTGCGGTGGCGCAACGGGACTCCCAGATCGAGCGCATTTCCAATTACAGTCCGCTGACCAATCTGCCCAACCGCCAGTTTTTTCTTGAGAAGCTGGAACAGGATATAGCGCGTGCGCAACGTGATGATAGCCTGGTGGCGGTTTTGTCCATCAATCTCGACCAGTTCAAGCAGATAAACGATTCATTCGGTCATCCCATGGGAGATGTGCTGCTCCAGGTTGTTGCGGAACGATTGAAAAAGCAGGCCAGGACAGGCGATACCCTGGCGCACATGGGAGTAGATGAATTCGGTTTCGTGATGCCAGGCATAGGCAGTGCACAAGCCACAGCCGATGCGGCACAACGGCTGATCGATTTGTTCGCACGCGAACCGGTGCTACTCGGCGACAACGAGGTGTTTGTCACCACCTGCATTGGTATCGCCCTCTATCCATTGGATGGCGTGGATGCGAATACGCTGTTGAAGAATGCGGATGCGGCGCTGCATCATGCTAAGGATGAAGGACGAAGCAGCTTTCAGTATTACGCGAAGCAAATGAACGAATCTGCTTGGCATCGTTTGACGAAGGAAATGGAGTTGCGTCGCGCCTTGGAACGCAATGAGTTTGTGTTGTATTACCAACCCAAGGTCGAACTGGCCGGCGGGAAGATAATTGGCATGGAAGCGCTGCTGCGCTGGCAAAGTCCTGAATGGGGACTGGTCGTGCCGGGTGAATTTATTCCTCTGCTCGAAGAAACCGGATTGATTTTGCCAGTAGGAGAGTGGGTGCTGCGTGCAGCGTGCAAGCAGGCACGCGCATGGCAACAGCTCAGTCTTCCGGCGATTCGGATCGCAGTCAATATATCGGCCTTGCAGTTCAGGCAGGTCGACCTCGCCGGGATCATCCTGGATATTTTCAAGGAAAATGATCTGGATCCAAACTTGGGAATGTTGGAGTTCGAACTGACTGAAAGTTTATTGATGAAAAATGCGGATCGGACGATCGCCACGTTGAATAGGCTGCATGAGTTAGGTATCCGATTTTCAATCGATGATTTTGGTACCGGTTATTCGAGCTTGAGTTATTTGAAGCGGTTTCCGATCAGCACTCTCAAGATCGACCAGTCTTTTGTGCGTGATATCTTGAGTAACAATGATGATGCTGCGATCGTGAGCGCTATCATCGCCTTGGGACATAGCCTGGGGTTAAACGTGATCGCCGAAGGAGTGGAAACCCTGGGGCAACTGAATCATCTACAGAAAATTGGCTGCGATGAGGTTCAGGGCTATCTGTTCAGCCGCCCGGTTCCTGCGGATGAAATGACGCTGTTGCTGCAAAGCGGCGAAGGCTTCGATTCGCACATGGGGGGATGATGGAAAAAACATTATTGCTCGTTGACGACGAAGAGAATATCACCTCCGCACTGGTCAGATTGTTACGGAGAGATGGTTACAACATCCTGCGTGCCAACAGCGGGACGGAAGGTTTGGCGTTACTGGCGCAACACCAGGTCGGGGTCATCATCTCCGACCAGCGCATGCCGGGAATGACCGGGACAGAATTCCTGAGCAAAGTGAAAGAACTTTACCCGGATACCGTGCGTATCGTGTTAAGCGGTTATACCGAACTGAATTCGGTAACCGATGCCATCAATCGTGGCGCAGTCTATAAATTCCTCACCAAACCCTGGGAGGACGATCTGCTGCGCGCCAATGTGGAAGAGGCATTCCAGCGCTATGCGATGAAAATTGAAAATGCACGATTGACGCAAGAACTTCGGCAAGCGAACGATGACTTGAAGCACATCAATCAGGACCTGGAGCAACGCGTGGAACGGAAGGCGCGAGAGATCGTGCATAACCTGGAAGTACTCAGGGTATCGCAAGAGATGCTTGAGGCTATGCCTGTGGCAGTCCTCGGTATCGACAAGGATGGATTAGTCGTCATCGCAAATCAGCTGGCCCACCTGTTTTTTTCGATGGACGGAACAGGGTCGTCGTTGCTGGGTGAAGCGGCAGACACGATCATGCCGGCTGATCTGCTGGCTTGGCTATCGTCCGGATTGCATCAGCGGCATGAAGACGCGAAACTATTCTCCATCGCCGGGCATGATGTCCGCTGCTGGTGCCGTTCGATGGGTGAATTTTCACGCTCGAAAGGTGTACTGCTGGTCATCGACGTGGGCTCGCTAATCGAAACATTTGAAAAATCATGGACCGGCACTTAAGGGGAAAATGATGTCCACGACGATCGGCAAAAAAGAAATTATCGCCAAGCTGCATCAACTTCCCTCCTTGCCTTCGATAGTGCAGGAGGTAATCGCCAGTTTCAACGATCCCGATTTGGACAGTGCATCGCTGGCCAACAAGATCGCGCAAGATCAGGGGCTGAGCGCCAAGGTGTTGCGCGTGGCAAACTCTACGTTTTACGGACTGCCGCGCAAGATCGGCTCTATTCAAAATGCGGTCGTTGTGCTGGGGTTCGACACCGTCCGCTCATTGGCATTGACGGCAGGAATGGCCCATACCTTTCCGCCTTCCCCGGGCAGTTTATTCGATCGGCAAGCTTATTGGCAGCGCAGTTTCCGCACGGCCGCCATTTCCAAAGCACTGGCAAAAAACTTTCGGCAAGACCAGCAAATGGCATTCATCGCGGGCATGTTCTGCGACATCGGGCAACTGGTGCTGGACCTGTGCATTCCGGAACGCTTCTCGGTTCTGCTGGGAAGTCATGCGATCACCGATTTACTTTTGCTTGATGTCGAACGATCCGATCTCGGCTTCGATCACGCCGAGATCGGTGCTGAGGTGATCCGGCTGTGGAACTTCCCTCAGGAAATTGAAAGGGTCGTCTGCCATTGGCATAAGCCGGAACAACTGGAGAGTTTTGACCCGTTGGTTTGCCTGGTGCACATAGCGGCATCACTGGAAAACGGTGCAAGCGGGGAAGACCTGATAGCAGGATTGGCGAAGACATGCTGTAACCGTATGCAAATGACATGGGAGCGTATCGAAGCATGCTTGCCGCAACCGGATCAACTTGAGGCCGCCGCTAACCTTGTCTCGTCCAGTTAGCGTCAGAGAAAGACATGTCAGTGGATCGAATGGAGCAACTATCTTGGATTTATGACCTATACAGCATAGGCCAAGAGGGCGTGCTGCAAAAAAAGGAAACCTCGGAGGTCTATCAGCAGATATTGACCTACGTTGTTAATGGTTTTAATGCCCAAAGTGGCTCGTTGGCTTTGTGTGATAAAGAAGACGATGGTTTCGTCACCATCATTGCCGGTTTTGACTTGCCGCCCGGAACCATAGGAAGCAAGGTAAAAATGGGCGATGGCATACTTGGACAGGTGGCGCAGGAAGGCAAGGCACTACTAGTGAGCAGCGATAGTTCCAATAGCCAGCGGTTTCAGATATGCCGTGAGAATCACAGAGCTACGGCGACCCATTCAGTTATTTGCTGGCCGATGGAAACTGAGGGGCGCATCATCGGCGCGATCAGCATAGACCGCCCCGACGGCCTATCCTCCTTCACCGAAGCCGAAATGGAGTGGGGTTCGATCCTGCTTAACATGGTAGGCTTGATTTTGAGCAACATGCAATTGCATATTGACCAGAAGCATCGGCTTGAAGAACTCCAGTTCGTGAATCAGAAATTGGAAGAAGCGCAGAACCACCTGATGCAATCCGAGAAGATGGCCTCGATCGGTCAGTTAGCGGCAGGCGTGGCACACGAGATCAACAACCCCATCGGCTATGTCTATTCCAATCTGGGCACGCTGGAAAAATACGTGCAGGACACCTTCGGCATGCT